>WFQV01000091.1 GCA_015486905.1 Melioribacteraceae bacterium
AAAGAATCCGTGCCGGACGTAATGGTAAGACTTTTGACTAAAGCCGGCTACAAAATAATTTACCCGGAAAGATTGGAAAATCTTTGTTGTGGAATGCCCTTTGCCAGCAAGGGACTTGTAAAACAAGCAAAGAAGAAAAGTGACGAGCTTTACAATGCGCTCGTAAAAGCGTCGGAGAATGGTAAGTACCCAGTTGTTTACGATATGAGCCCCTGTTCGAAAACTTCGAAAGAAGACTTCTCTGCAAGGAAGAATAACAAAATCACCGTTTACGATTCGGTTGACTTTGCGTACGACTTTCTATTAAACGAATTGGAAATTAAAAAATTGAACGAGACGGTGGCGATTTTCCCGGTTTGTAGTGTTGTTAAAATGGGTACCGAAGAAAAACTGAAAAAAATAGCCGAAGCATGTGCGAGGGAAGTAGTGACGCCCGAAGAAAATGTCTGCTGTGGTTTTGCAGGGGACAGGGGATTCACCTATCCCGAGCTAAATGCATCCGCATTGAAAAATTTAAAATCAGCTTTACCTTCGAATGTGAAGGAAGGTTACTCCTCAAGCCGTACATGTGAAATTGGTCTTTCTCTCCATTCGGGAATTGAGTATAAGTCTATTTTATTCCTTCTCGACAGAGCAAGCACGGCAAAATAATAAACGGGTTTTGTTTTTCATCCTCATTCTGCTGGACCAAGCAATCTACACTATGAAAATCAAACAATCCAGCTCTCCACCCATCCAATAATGCAAGAACAAAAGTAAAGAAAAATAACTCCACGATGCCGAAGGTATCGAAGTAGAGAATTGAATTGTTCAAAAAAAGGTGGAGCAAGAAGATTGCTACACCACGAGAAATGTGGCTAAAGCCATTTATATATCTGTCTGTTTTTCAGCCGTTTGCTGAAGCAAACGGTAATGTGACTGAATTCAATTTCAATGTTTGCCGAAAAATAAACAGCCATTTAATAAAAATTAATTAGAACATTGAAAGCACAGCATTGCCGTCGGATTCATCCGACGGCAGGAAAAGACAAATAAACTTAACGGGCTTTAGCCCCATTATTTGAACTTTGAATGAAAACAGAATTCGGGATAAAGGTTTTATTTAAATTTTTCTGTTGGGGCGGGAAAACCAGTGAACCGGTTTGGGTTGTACGAGATTTGTTCTTCTTTCCTCACGACTGAAATCGTGGGTTAACGAAATGAGAATTTAGGTTGTAATGAATAGTAGGGCTTTACTTAAATGCCTATCTGTGTAAATGAAATTAAAAACCAAATATTCCATTCACAATCCAACTATCCATTCATGCAACCATCCAAACAACCGGTTTTATTCGGCATGCATCTTGCCACGTCGCCCCGCAATGACAAAATTCTTCATTCTTCATTACGGTTTATCAACTTGATTGTAATGCCAAATCATGTTTGGGGGGTAAGAATTGGAAAGACTTAAGTAATCCGTAGAGACACCCTTGGCGGGTGTCTCTATTATTGAAAATAATGGTTAAATATCGAATTTAATACCCTGTGCAAGGGGCATTTCCGTTCCGTAGTTAATGGTGTTGGTTTGCCTTCTCATATAGGCTTTCCAAGCGTCCGAACCGGATTCTCTTCCTCCGCCGGTTTGTTTTTCACCGCCGAAAGCTCCGCCTATTTCAGCGCCGGAAGTCCCGATGTTCACATTTGCAATACCGCAGTCAGAGCCCCATGCCGAGAGGAATTCCTCTTCTTCGCGCAAATCATTTGTGAAAATCGAAGAAGATAATCCTTGCACTACGTCATTTTGAATTTGAATTGCTTTGCTCACATCCCCCGAATATTTAATTAAATAAAGAATGGGAGCGAAAGTTTCTTCCTGAACTATGCTGTAGTGATTTTCCGCTTCAACCAAAGTCGGTACAACGTAACAACCGGATTCGTATCCTTCGCCTTCGAGGACTTCACCGCCGTAAATGATTTTTCCGCCTTCTTCCTGAACTTGTTTAAGTGCGCTCTTGTACATTGCAACCGCAGCTTTATCTACCAACGGACCAACGTGATTACTCTCGTCCATTGGTGTGCCGATTTTCAAACTTTTGTAAGCGTTAATTAAAGATTCTTTTACTTTATCGTAAACGTCCTCGTGAATAATTAAACGTCTCGTGGTTGTGCATCTTTGACCTGCAGTCCCTACGGCACCGAAAACGATTGCCGGAATTGCAAGTTTCATATCAGCGCTTGGAGTTATGATGATTGCGTTGTTCCCGCCAAGTTCCAATATTGTTCTGCCGAAACGACCGGCAACAACTTCGGCTGCGTGATTGCCGACGCCGATAGAGCCTGTAATGGAAATCAAAGGTATTCTTTTATCGTGCAATAATTTTTCTCCGATGCTTGAACCGCGTCCGATGACTAAAGAGAACAATCCTTCGGGCAGATTATTTTCTTTAATTACATTGCCTATTATTTTCTGAACGGCAATTGCGGTTAAAGGTACTTTGGACGATGGTTTCCAAAGGTTTGCATCGCCTGCAACGGTTGCAATCATTGCGTTCCAAGACCATACGGCAACGGGGAAGTTAAACGCTGTAATAATTCCTACAACACCCAGCGGGTGGTATTGATCGTACATCCTGTGTTTCGGCCTCTCCGAATGCATTGTAAAGCCGTAAAGCATTCTGGATTGCCCGACAGCAAAGTCGCAGATATCAATCATTTCTTGAACTTCGCCCCAGCCTTCCTGGAGGGATTTTCCCATTTCGTAGGAGACCAAGCGTCCGAGAGCATCTTTCTTAGCGCGCAAAGCGTGACCTATTTGACGAACAATCTCGCCCCTTTTGGGTGCGGGAACTTTACGCCATTCTAAAAATGCTTGATGAGCTTGGGTTACTATTTTATCGTAGTCTTCTTCCGATGCTAAATAGACAGAGGCAATCACTTTGCCGTCAACGGGAGATTTTACTTTAATTTCTCCGGCTTCGGTCGATTGAGTCCAATTTAATCCGGTCGAGCCGCCGAAATTTTTTTCTTCGATTCCTAATTCATTTAAAAAGTCCATTTTATAATTCCTCTGTTTTTTTACTAATAAAAAAATATTACAATTAAAAATTAATTATTAAAATTAAAAAACTAATCTAATGTTTTTTGCCGAAATATTTAGTTTAATTGAACAATAATAAAAATTCTTTTGTTACCAATTATTTTAGGTTGTAGATTTTAAAAGCAAAGCAACACCGAAAGATGTTGCTTCGCTTTTAATATTGCTTTTATCGAATAATCCTATTTAATTTATAACCGGTTCTTTAACTTTCACCGTATCCTTCATTTGAATACCGAGATGTTTCAGCTCGTCCAAAACAGGCAAGTAAATTTCAGGATAAACCGGAATCTTTACTCCCTTTAATCCGATTTTATTTTGGAGAACCAAATGCGTCGCAATAGCCGCCGGCAGGCTGACGGTCCTTGCCATTGAAGAATCCCCGCCCGGGATGCCGAAATCAATTAGCAGGGAAGTGATTTCTTCGGTTGTACCGTTAGGGTATTCTGCTTCGAATTGATGTTGAAGAATAATCATATCGCGTTCGTTTTTTTTGTACGGCATCTTTTCCAACATCCTTGTTGCAAGGATATCCAAATAATTGTAATCTTTCGTATTCGGTTTTTGGTCGGAGAAAAGCCCTAACCATTCAAGGCGGTCAAGTATTTCCGAGTTCGAATCGATGTTCAAATATTTTGCCGTATTTTCGCGTACGTTTTCATCGCTTCCGTGATTAACCAAATTTGCCGTTACTTGAGCAAACGATTTGTCTTTCAATTCCGGTCTTTCGGTATCGTCCAAATATCCCATTTTGGAAATAGCCGAAAGTGTTTCGCTCCAGCCTACATTTCTAAATGTACCGCGGAAGATTGTTTTTGCATCGTCGAGATGGTAAAGGTCTTTGTAAATTAAAGAATTTCTGTTGGGGTAAACTTCTAATTTACCGAGAGAATCAACTTCTTTGTACCAATGATGATTAAAGAGATCTTTACTGTCGATTTGAATTACCTTACCATCCTTGAGATATTGAGCATTGTTTCTGCCGGCCATTACAACACCTCTGGGGCTCCAAGAAAATTTGTAGCCGTAGGGATTGTCGTTTGCCTCCGGTGCCGGTAGTCCGCCGCAAATGGATTCGAACGAAGTGATTTTACCGCCACGTCGTTTAACGCTGTCAATAATTTTCATTGCGGACATGTGGTCGATGCCCGGGTCAAGCCCGATTTCGTTCAAGAATAATAAGCCTTTAGCCTCTGCGGCATCGTTCAGCTCTTTCATTTGCGGGCTTACGTAAGAAGTTGTGATTAAATTCGTTTTGCCTTCAAGGCAATAATTTGCTACTTTTACATGATAGGTGTAAGGTAACAGACTAATGGCAACGTCTGCATCGGCGACTAATTTTGCCAGGTTTTTGTCGTCGTCAACGTTTAATTGAATCGCTTTGCCGTGCAGATGACCATTAACCAAAGCCTCGGCTTTACTAACGGTTCTCGTGGCTATTGTCAATTCAATTTCGGGTTTGTTTAGCAGGTAGTCAACCAATGGTTTGGTAACCAACCCGGCTCCTAAGAGGAGGACGTTTTTCATTTTTTTTCTCTCCAATTAATATGTTGTGTTTTTCATTTGTATTATCGTACGGGGTGTTAAACTCTTTAGCCCTTTTTCGCTTTACCGACAATAGGCGCTCAACTATGTTGAGCATTGTATTATTTGTTTTTTGCATCAAGATTAATTTGTCTGCAAACTTTTTATTTTTAACTTTGACTAAATAAATATTTTCAATAATACAAGTCAACAAAAAAATTACAATGAGCGGAAAAAAAATTTACGGCAAATTGTGGGTCGTAGCTACTCCGATTGGAAATTTTGACGATTTTACTTTCCGCGGAACGAAAATATTGCGTAGTGTTGACACAATTTATTGCGAAGATACAAGGGTAAGCGGAAAGCTGTTAAAACATTTTGAAATAAAAAAAACTCTTAAAGTTTTAAATGCACGGCAGGAATCAAAGATTATCCCGGCGGTAATAGCCGAACTGAAAGCCGGTAAAAATATTGCATTGCTTTGTGATGCGGGCACGCCGGCAATTTCCGACCCGGGTGTGAGGCTGGTTAATGAATGTCGCCGAGAGGGGCTTGAAGTAAGTGGTGTGCCGGGAGCTAACGCCGCTGTGTACGCGCTTAGTATTGCAGGTATTGCCACCGATTCTTTCATCTTTGAAGGTTTCCTTCCGCAGAAAAAAGGGAGGCAAAAAAAATTGGCGGAAATTTGTGAAGAGAAAAGAACGGTTGTTCTTTACGAATCCGTGTACAGAGTTTCCAAACTTCTTAACGAGCTTGAAGAATTTTGCCCCGGGAGATTTTTAGCGGTAGGGCGGGAATTAACAAAGATGTTTGAAGAGATTGTTCGTGGTTATCCGGCGGAGTTGAAAGAATATTTCGAAGGTAAAAAATTGAAAGGGGAGTTCGTTTTTATTCTCGCTCCCCTTAATTGGAAAAACGAAGAGTAATTTTTGTTTAATTGTAAAGGTAATATTTTTTAGATTCTTCCTTGAATTTTTTACTTCCCTTGTAAAAAAATTCTTTAATGTCATTGAAGTCAAAATTCTTTTCAAAACTTTTTCGCAGTTTGTCCGTACCGCAAACTTTATCGAACATTTTAATTCTTGAGCTGTCAGCCATTTCAAAAAGATTTTTATCCGGGTACATTTTGTGTAAAACTTCCATTACTTTGAATTGAGTTTCGGAGAGCCGCACGTGTTTGTAATCCGTAATGTAAACGTGAACGCCGTGTAGTATTTCCCCTTTACCGAATGAGTAGTAAGGCTTGTATGAAATGGGGCGGAAAAGCAAACCGGGTAAGTTTAATTTGTTCATTTCATCAGCGAACTTTTCGGCGTCAATCCACTGTGCGGCGAAAGTTTCAAAAGGGAGTGTGTATCCTACACCGTTTGAAATATCGCCAAGCTCACCGATAATGCCCGAAAGTGCGTAATAGAAAGGCGAATCGACATCGGGAATGTGAGGCGATGTGGGTACCCAAAAAAGTCCCGTATCATCGAATGTCATTTCACGTTTCCAATTTTTCATTTTAACTACGGTTAAATTGCAATGTAATCCCTTTGCTTTCAGTTCGGTATCGTTTAAGAATAGAGCAAGCTCTCCGGCGGTCAGTCCGTAAACATAAGGAATTTTAAATTGGCTGACGAATGAGAAAAATCCGTCTTCTACCAAATTGCCCTCAACCAAATTTCCGCCGAGGGGATTGGGGCGGTCGAGCACAACAAATTGAATTCCGTTTTCAGCTGCTGCTTCCATGCAAAGCCCCATTGTACTGATGTAGGTGTACGAGCGGCTGCCGATGTCCTGAATGTCGTAAACAAGAACATCAACGCCTTTCAACATTTCCTTGCTCGGTTTTCGAGTCTTACCGTAAAGGGAGTAAACCGGTACGCCTGTGTATTTGTCTGTGTAAGAGCCTACGTATTCCCCTGCCGAGTGGGCACCCCGCACTCCGTGTTCCGGTCCGTAGAGAGCAACCAAATTTACCTCTGGCGATTGGTAGAAAATATCGATAGTTGAACGTAAATTGTTGTCAACGCCCGTTGGGTTTGTTATTAAGCCTACTCTTTTACCTTTTAGAATTTTAAAATTTTCTGCTTTTAAAACTTCTAAGCCGGTTTTAACTTTGGGCTGGGGGAATAAAACCGAGGCTAAAAGCAAAGTAAAACAAAACGTCAATAACTTTTTCATTTTTACTCCGTAATTAAATTTTTTTAGTGTCAAAAATACGCAATACCAAATTATATTGTTTGGTCAATTGCAATAAATTATCACGAAGACTAATTCCGAGGGGACAATCTGCAAAAAAAATCATATTTTACCACGAAGAGAGCGCAAAGGAATTTCGCAAAGAGCGCAAGGTCAGTTTTAAATAGCCAGCCTCCGGAAAAGCCACGAATGCACGAATTTTATTCAAACAAGAACTAAGCACCAAGCACTAAGAACAAATGAACACGATTACTCAAATGGCTGCAAACTTCTTACGTCTTGCGTCTTGCTTCTTACGATTGACGAGTAATAGGACGCAGATTTAATAGAACACGGATGACACGAATTAAACGGATTTTCACGGATGGAATGGGACGCAGATTTGTCATGACTAATTATGATTTTCGCGGATTGGACAATGGAACAAGGGTTATTCAATTAAAAATTAAAAATTAAAAATTAAAAGTTTCCCGTTCTGTATTCTCTGTTATCTGCTATCCAACCATCCAATCATCCCTTTGTCCCTTTGAAC
>WFQV01000092.1 GCA_015486905.1 Melioribacteraceae bacterium
AATAATGAAGAAGCCTGATTTCACGAAAATAAAGTTTAATAGAAGTTCGTTGAAAATTTCCCGGGAAGAATGGGAGAAAAAATTCCTTGATGAAACTGGTAAAACTCCGCAAGACTTTGCCTGGGAAACTTTGGAACAAATTTCACTCAAACCTCTTTACACTCCCGAGGATATTGAAAACATTGAACATATCGATTATTTGCCGGGCATTCCGCCGTTCTTAAAAGGGCCTTACGCAACGATGTACGTCGTGCGCCCGTGGACAATCCGCCAGTACGCCGGATTTTCCACAGCGGAAGAAAGCAATGCTTTCTACAAAAGGAATTTGGCACAAGGTCAGAAAGGGCTTTCCGTTGCGTTCGATTTGGCAACGCACCGCGGCTACGATTCCGACCACCCGAGAGTAGTAGGCGATGTGGGTAAAGCCGGCGTTGCAATAGACACGGTGGAAGACATGAAAATCCTTTTCGACGAAATTCCGCTCGGGGAAATCTCCGTCTCGATGACAATGAACGGTGCGGTTCTGCCTGTAATGGCTTTCTACATTGTTGCTGCCGAAGAGCAAGGCGTTCCTTCGGAAAAACTTTCCGGCACAATACAGAACGACATTCTAAAAGAATACATGGTGCGCAACACTTACATTTACCCGCCGCAAACAAGCATGCGTATTATCGCAGATATTTTTAAATTTACTTCCGCTAAGATGCCAAAGTTCAATAGTATCAGCGTTTCCGGCTACCACATGCAGGAAGCAGGTGCAACGGCAGACTTGGAAACCGCTTACACACTCTCGGACGGCTTGGAATACGTAAGAATCGGAATTAAAGCCGGTCTGGATATTGATTCTTTCGCACCGAGAATTTCTTTCTTCTGGGGTGTGGGAATGAATTATTTCATGGAAGTAGCAAAGATGCGCGCCGCAAGATTAATCTGGGCAAGACTAATTAAATCGTTCAATCCCCAAAATCCCAAATCCATGTCCCTGCGTGCTCACACACAAACTTCCGGCTGGAGTTTAACGGAGCAGGACCCGTTTAACAATGTTACACGTACTTGCATCGAAGCGTTAGCGGCAGTGAGCGGGCATACGCAATCTTTACACACAAATTCCTTAGACGAAGCAATTGCATTACCAACGGATTTCTCGGCAAGGATTGCTCGAAACACTCAGCTTTACCTTCAAGAAGAGACGGACATTACAAAAGTAATCGACCCGTGGGGTGGTTCTTATTTCGTTGAATATCTTACCGACTCTCTTCTGAAAAAAAGTTGGCAGCACATTTTCGAAATAGAATCATACGGCGGAATGACTAAGGCAATTGAAGCAGGAATTCCAAAGATGAGAATAGAAGAAGCGGCGGCAAGACGTCAAGCGCTAATTGATTCGGGCAGGGAAACCATTGTAGGACTTAACAAATTCAAGCCTCAACAAAAAGAACCAATCGACATCTTGGAAGTTGACAACCAAGCGGTAAGAACAAATCAAATTAAAAGACTTAACGAAATCAAAAAACGAAGAGACAACGAAGAAGTAAAAAGCGCTTTGAATGCAATTACAAAAGCTGTCGAAACAGGAGAAGGCAACTTGCTTGACCTTGCAGTAAAAGCCGCACGCAAAAGGGCAACTTTGGGTGAAATTTCCTTCGCAATAGAAAAAGTAAGCGGAAGGTACAGAGCTTCCTCAAAAATTATTTCAGGGATTTACATCAACGAATTCGCAGCCAAAGAGGATGAAATTATGAAAGAAGTTAAAAAGTTGACTGACAAATTTGCCGAAGAAGAAGGCAGACGTCCCAGAATACTCGTTGCCAAAATGGGACAGGACGGTCACGACCGAGGCGCAAAAGTTGTTGCCACAGCATACGCCGATATGGGTTTCGATGTTGACATCGGTCCCCTTTTTCAAACCCCGGAAGAAACGGCAAAACAGGCAATTGAAAATGACGTTCACGTTGTAGGAATAAGCTCTTTGGCGGCAGGACACAAAACGCTGGTCCCGGCTCTGATTGAAGAATTAAAAAAACACGGACGTGAAGATATTATTGTAGTTGTGGGCGGAGTGATTCCCGCTCAAGATTACAAATTCCTTTTCGATGCCGGAGTCTCTGCAATCTTTGGTCCCGGCACCCCCCTAACGGATTCCGGTAAGAAAATAATGGAGCTGATTTTTCAAAACTTTGGGAATGATAAATAAATTAGTTGTAAGTCTTAAGTGACGAGTCTTAAGTCGTAAGTTATCAACCTTTGGAAAATAATTTTACCACGCAGAGAGCGCAAAGGAATGTCGCAAAGAGCACAGGTCAGTTTTAAATAGCCAGTCTCTGAAAAAACCACGAATACACGAATTTTATTCAACCAAGAACAAAGAACTAAGCACTAAGAACAAATGAAATACGATTGAGGAGTAATAGGACGCAGATTTTCATGATGAATTATGATTTTCACGGATTGGACAATAGAACGCAGATGACACGGATTAAGCGGATGCTCGCGGATTATTTAATTCATATCGCGGCAAGCAGCAATTAAGAATTAAGAATGAAATAATCCGTGATAATCTGTGTTATCTGCCTGCCACGCCGAAATGAAATGAAGGCTGGTGGTTAAAGGAAAGAAAATCCACAGACCCGCCTGCCAGCGGGCAGGTTTGCACGGAAAAATAAACCACCGATTCTCACAGATTAAGCACAGATTCTCACAGAAAGGGAAAATATATTTAGAAAAATTTAAAACATATCCGTGTTAATCTGTGTTATCTGCCTGCCACGCC
>WFQV01000093.1 GCA_015486905.1 Melioribacteraceae bacterium
GCGGGAAGCCCGGAATTAAATTAAAAACAGCAAGTATTAAATTTATTACACCCAAATAATGGAAAAGCGCGTAAAGGTAAATGTTCGACTTTGTAAGATAAGCAAGCAAATAAAAAATTCCGGATAAAATAAAAGTAACAACCGGTCCGGCGGATGCAATTAAAAATTCTTCTGAGGCTTTTTTCGGTTCTTCCGTAATCTCCGAGATACCTCCGAAAATAAAGAGCTTAATCTGTTTGACATTGTAATGAAATTTTTTTGCTACATAGGAATGCCCGACTTCGTGTAAAATGACACTAAAGAAAAATAGAATCGAAGTAGCGCTTCCGATAATCCAGTACCAGCCAACTTCCCAGCCTTTGTACTCCTTAGGGAAATAACTCTCGGCTAAAAGCCAAGTTAAAAAAAACAAAATTACAAACCACGAAAAGTCGAAAGTAAGCGGAATACCGTAAACCTTTCCCATTCTGATTTGGTTCTTACTAAACGAAGAATTCATTCGACGCCAAACGATTAGTGATTAAAAAGATTTTGTTTTACAATTTAGCTATTTTTTTTGCAAGTTGCTAAGGAAATTTTTAAACAGGGGATTTAATTCTCAACCGTTTGAGAGGAAAAGCTCGAGACGGTTTTCCGTGTTTGCTTGACTTGTGCCGGACTCGTAATCCAACAGCAAAAGGTTCACACCGTATTTATCTTTCAATTCGCGGAATTCGCCCTTCGCAACAATGTGATTGGAAATGCAGCCGAACGGTTGAATGGAAATAACGTCTTTAACATTTTCGCGGGACATTGAAGCAATCTCCATTGGCAACAGCCAGCCCTCACCGAATTGTAAATATTGAGGAGCAACATTATCTTTGTTTTCAAGTGCCTCGTCAATAATTATCTCTTTTTCGTAGAGCTTAAATTTAACGAGTTCTTTTTCCACTATTTTACGATAATGCTGTATCGTAAAATGCGTTATTCCCCTTGTGGTAATCTTGAACGGTTTGAAATCGATGTGCTCTTTTGCATCGAAAATTTGTGTATAGTACCCGTACTCAAAAAACTTCAGGTAAGAAGGCAGAACAACCTCGTAGCCTCTGTTTTCAATCCATTTGACAAGATAGTTGTTTGAAAAATCGTTGCTCTTTAAATAAATCTCGCCTACAATACCTATTTTTCTAACTTTCTTCGATGTGTTTATTTCAATTTTGTTGTACTCTCTAACTGCATGGCGCACAAATTCAATAAGCATCTTTTTGCTCGGTGCTTCTTCGTAAGCTCTCTGAATAAGATCTTCTTCAAGATGGTTGAACAAACAATCGGCTTCACCTTTGTGAACTTCGTAAGCTTTTGTTCGTGAGCGCAGCTTCATTAAAGCATCGGCAATAGAGTAAAGCACGACGGTGTATTTAATGAATTTTATCGGATTAAAAACAAACCCTTCTGCAAAAGAGTCGGCGCTCAATGTTACAACCGGTGTATTTACAAAGCCTGCATCCACAAGGGCTTTCTTCAATAAAGGCACGTAATTGGAAGCACGGCACTGCCCGTTGGTTTGGGTCAAAGCCACTACGGAATTATCCGGGTCGTATTTACCGCTCTTTAATGCTTTAATTAAATCTCCTATTACAATCACTGCGGGGTAGCACATATCGTTGTTTACGTAACGCAAACCGACTTCAACCGCTTCTTGCGACTGTTTGTGTAAAGTAACAATTTTGTAACCGAGCCTGTCGAATATCGGTTCCATTAATTCCGAGTAAAGCCTTGCAAAATAAGGAACGATGATGGTCTTTTTTCTGTCCGCTTTAGAATATCGCTTTGCTAACGTTCTCGGACGTATGTCGAATTCTTTCCGTTGGTTCAATGCCTCCAAGATGGAACGAATTCTTATTTTTGCCGCACCGAGATTGGACATCTCGTCAATCTTAATTGAGATGTAAACTTTGCCTCCGGATTCCACAAGAGCTTTAACTTCGTCCACAACTACGGCGTCCGGTCCGCAGCCAAAGGAATTCAATTGTACGGCGGCAATTTTATTGTAGCTCTGTTTTGTAACCCACTTTGCCGCCATGTAAAGTCTGTTGTGGTAAGACCATTGTGTTAAAGGCACAACTCCTTCAAGATTCTCTTTGTGTAAATCCGGGATTGCGCTCTCGGAAATTGCGTAAGCGCCCAAATCATAAATTAAATCCAAAATACCTGTGTTTACTATTGGGTCCAAGTGGTAGGGTCTTCCCATTACTACAATCAAAGGTTTGTTCTCAGCCTTTGCCCTTTCGATTATTTGTGCGGCAAGGTCACGCTGGAGTTTGTTCGATTTCTCCTCTGTTCTCAATGCAAAGTTAACCGCTTCTTCAATCTGCTTCGGCGTTACACCGTAATCCTTAACGTAATCGTGAAGGTTTTTCTTAAATCCTTTCAAATATTGGAAAGACATTGGAAACGGGTCAATCGGGATGTCGGTTTTAATTGCTTTGCGTAGAACCTCGCCGTAGCCGGTTACAATGGGGCAGTTAAAACTATTGACCGCATCATCAGATTCTTTCCGTTCGTACAAAATAGCGGGGTAAAAAATTCTGTCAACCTTCTTATCGATTAAATCCAGCACGTGACCGTTTGCTACTTTTGCAGGGAGACAGAGATTATCAGCCGGTACGGTACGCAGCCCCCTGTAATACATTTCGTGCGTTGTAACATCCGAGAGAACCACTTTGAACCCGAGCTTCCGGAAGAGCGAATAGAAGAAGGGGTAATGTTCGTAAATTGAAAGGACCCTCGGAATACCGATTACCGGTTTTTCCTTCGTTATCTCCGGGAATTCATTTGCATTGATGTATTTGTCAACATCAAATAAAATTTCTTCCTTGTCCCTGAAGAAATTAATGTAATTATCCGTCCTCTCGGTCTTATTCGAGAAGTACCTTTCGCATCTGTTACCACTGTAAAATTTGTTGTTGTTGGAAAATTTAAACTGTGTAACAATGCAATGATTGCCGCAACCGTTGCAGGTAAGCGTCCTGCGTTTAAAAGAAAGAGAATCGACACTTTTTATGTCGAACTTGGTTAAGTAACCGGGATTGTTGTGGTAAAAATCTTTTGCGTAAAGCGCCGCACCGAAAGCGCCCATGTATTCGGAAATATTTAGCCTGTAAACATTCTTACCGGTAAGAACCTCAAAAGCTCTAAGGACAGCATCGTTTTTAAATGTGCCTCCTTGAACAAAAATATTTTCGCCTAACTCGTCGGTATTCCTAATCTGAATTACTTTGTAGAGAGCATTTTTAACAACCGAGAAAGCAAGCCCGGCTGCAATATCTTCAACCGGCATGCCGTCTTTCAATGCTTCTTTTACTTTCGAGTTCATAAAGACCGAACAGCGGGTCCCCAAATCGACCGGATGCTTGGCGTAAAGAGCAATGTTAACAAATTCCTCAAGCGACAAATTCAAGTTGGTGGCGAAAGTCTGAATGAACGAGCCGGTGCCCGAAGAGCAAGCCTCGTTAAGTTGAATATCGGTTACAACCCCGTTCTCAATTTTCATCGATTTGATGTCCTGCCCGCCAACATCCACAATGTAAGAAATGTTTTTATTAAAAAGCGAGCCTGCTGTAAAATGCGCCATTGTTTCAACTATTCCGCCGTCCAAATTCAATGCAATACGAACAAATTCCTCGCCGTAACCGGTTGCAAAAACAGCTTTAAGTTTTCCGCCTTCAAAATATTTCTTAAATCCTTTCAAGCCTTCAATGGCGGTGTCCAACGGCGTACCTTTGTTACTCGAGTAATAACTGTCAACTATGTTGTTGTTCTCGTCAATCAACAAAAGTTTTGTTGTCGTTGAACCTGCATCTATTCCGAGGTAAAGCTCCTTTACCCCGGCTACCTTCTCTCTCGGCAATCTCGGAACGGAAAGTGCATCATGCCTTTCCTTGAAGCGTCTGTACTCGTCTTTGTTCTTGAACAGCGGTTCGAGAGTTCTAATTGTTTGAATGCCTTTCTTTTCATTCTTCAAAGAAGTTAATAATTCTTCTATTGTAGATTCTTTCCCCTTCTCTTCGGCTTCCAATGCCGCTCCAATGGCAACCAGAACCTCTGAGTTTTCGGGGAGGACAAAATTTTCCCTCGGCATTGCAAGTGTATCGATGAAAGCTCCTCTTAATTGTGGAAGGAACGTCAAAGGTCCGCCGGCAAAAAGTATTTTGGGGTTTACCTCTGCTCCTGCCAAAAGGGATGTAACAGTTTGATTTGCAACGGCGTAAAATACGGCTTTCGCAATATCTTCTTTACTTTCACCCTTATTCAACAATGCTTGCACGTCGGTCTTTGCAAACACTCCGCAGCGGGAAGCAATGTGGAGCTTCTTCTTTGCACCTGCAGCCATATCGTTTAACGTTCCAAGACTAACATCGAGAAGTGTTGCCATTTGGTCGATAAAAGAACCCGTACCGCCTGCACAGCTTCCGTTCATTCTCATTTCCGGCGCAACACCCTTTCTGAAAAGGACAATCTTGGCGTCTTCCCCGCCCAATTCAATGAATGTGGAAATTTCCGGGTAAAGTTTCCTAATTGCTTTTGTTAATGTTATTACTTCCTGGCTAAAGGGAATTTCAATTCTTGATGCCAGCCCCATTCCCGCACTGCCGGTAATTAACACTTTAAATTTATTGTTTTGAAAATCTTTTTTCAGTTCATTTAATGTTTCTACTAAAACTTCCTTAACTCTTCCGTTATGGCGCAAATATTTTTTAAACAACAAATTGTAATCCCCGTCAAGTATTACAACTTTAGCGGTAGAAGAGCCTAAATCTATTCCAATTTGCATTCTAAAATCTTTCTCCCTTCAAAGACGATTTCTTCTTTTTTAAATCGACATTCTTATTGGAAAAATTGTAAAGATGAAATCCCAAATAAATAAGGATTAAACTTATTATTAAAGCATTCCAAGAACTGCCGGGTTCAACGAGCATGTAAGGAACGTAAGCGGCAATAATCAGCCAAATGCCTAAAATCGTTGTAATCCATCCTTTCGTGGAATCTTCTTTAATAAATCCGACTCCTAAGAAAGTCAGGATGAAGCCAACTCCAATGTCGTTCCACATTTCATAGTTCTCCGGGAAATTTAAGAAAGACACTAATAGCATCCACCCGCCAACTATTTCATATGTTACTACTCTCTTCATTTCGTACCTCTCAATACTTTACTATTTAAGAATGCTATTTCCGTGCCAAAAACTTTTACTCCCCGTTTTAGAGTTTTTTCAACATTTTACAGAGGAATTGGAGCACGCTGTGAAATAAAATTTCTCATTAATAAATGCAAAAATACACACCTAAAAAATAATTTATTCTAAAATATTTTACATTATTAATTGCATTTTTATTAAGTAATCAATTACTTATTTATTAACACAAAACAATTTATCTATTGCATTATTATGTTTTTATTATTAAGTTTGCAGCAATAATAATATTTTAATAAAGATATTAAGTAAGTAAGTGACAACAAAAAGAAAATCTACCGAAATAAGAAAAGAAGAAATTAAAAGCGCCGTACTGAAAATAATTTACAGCGAAGGTTTGGGGCGACTTTCTACTCGCAACTTAGCCGAGAAGGTTGGAATCACGGAAGGTGCAATCTTCAGGCACTTTAAAACCAAAGCGGAAATAATACACGGCATTCTCGAAGATGTTAAAACCGAACTTCAGGACGAATTACGAAAAATTGCCATTAGCGTTGAACCGGCTGAGAAAAGATTAAAGAATTTCATTTGCTCACATATCCGCTATCTGGAAGATCATAAAGGAATAACGATACTTCTGTTTTCCGAAGCAACCCACACAAACGACTTAAAATTAAAAATGAAACTAAACGAAATTTTAAGTGAACAGAAATTGCTGATTTCCAAAATAATTCACGACGGTAAAAAAGAAGGTGTGTGGGATAAAAGGATAAACGAAGAAGAATTTGGAACTTTTTATCTCGGTATCCCGTTGAGTTTTAACATCGAACGTGTGCTAAGCAAAGAGGAATTGAATATTAGCGAATTTTGCGACAACACTTACAAACTATTGCTCAAAGTTTTATCGAAGAAATAGTGAATTAATTAAACAAACGACAAGGAAGACAATGAATAAAATAACGATTTGTTACTGCCCTACAATGGCACCGTTTGCTGAAAAAATTATCTCAAAAATTCCCGAGGCGGAACCGGTGCCCGTAATGAGTGCCGCACAAGCATTGAATATGTTAAGAGCAAATCAAGTCGATTCAGTACTAATCGGTAGAGCGGCTCAAAGATTTGAACTCGAAACTGATACAAAAGAAAAAAGATTACAAGACGGGTTGACGTTAGTTTACCGCCAAAAGGGGGGAATACCGACAAACTCACTCGCTCAAATCCC
>WFQV01000094.1 GCA_015486905.1 Melioribacteraceae bacterium
AGGCGCGAGAAGTAAGAAGTTTGAGCCCTTTCGATTACTTGTAAATCGTATTTCATTTGTTCTTTGTTCTTGGTTGAATAAAATTCGTGCATTCGTGGCTTTTCCGGAGGCTGGTAACTTAAGACTTAAGACTCGTTACTTAAGACTTACTACTCGTCAATCGTAATTATATTGTTATTCGTTTAGGGGTTTAGTTCGCCTTCGGCGGTTTAGGAGTTTAGAGGTTCAAAGGTGCAGAGGGATGATTGGATGAATAGTATCCTCAATCAAATTTTCGTTTATTTATTTTTTTTTGTCAAAATATTTTAAACTTTCTGTAATAATTGAAATTGTGAAATTTGTTGCCGGCTTTGCCGCACTAAGGAATTATCAGAAAAAAAATCCCGCTTTTTTAAGAACAGGACAAAAATTTCTGTTCGCCATTCACAGTTATCTGTTCGCCCTATGCGCATCTAAACGAAGATCAAACAAATGATGATTTATGAGTAGTGAGTCGTAAGTGATGAGTCTTGAGCAAGTAGTAACAAGCGCTGTTCTCTATTATCTTTGAACCTCTCTACCTTTGAACCTCAACCTTTCAACATTCTGGTTTACATTATTGTGTAACAATTGTTACTTAACAATCGTCTATTATCTGTAGATATGACGGAAAAGAGAAAAAAATACAACGAAATTTTTAGGAAGGACAAAAATCGTGTTTACGGTTATGCATTCTATTTGCTGAAAAACCAAATGGATGCCGAAGATGTTACACAGGAAGTATTTATTCGGCTGTGGAATAATTGGGGAAAATTTAAAATGTCAAAAATAACAGCTTGGTTAATGACAACTACACGCAACCTTTGCCTTGATTATTTACGGAGGAGAAAGAACGTTAGCAATAATGAAATTCAAATCCCGTATTTTCTTGAAAGTGAAAATGCTTACGGAAATCCGGCAATGATTTTTGAACTACGCGCCGATTATGAACAGGTAAATAATGCTGTTTTAAATTTACCTGAAACTTTGAAATCTGTTTTTGTCCTTTATGAAATACAAAAATTTAAATATCGTGAAATTAGTAAAATGTTAAACATCCCTATTAACAGTGTAAAGGTTTATTTGTACAGAGCACGGAAAAAAATCAGAGAGGAAATTAAAATAAATGAACAAACTGAAATTAAAGAATATTAGCGAGAAAGAAGAAAGATTACTTATTGATTTTGCTTACGGGCATTCTTCTTTTTTTAATGCTTTAAAGGCAAAAAGAATTATTTCCAAAAGCGAGGTAGCACGTAAAACTTACTTTGAAAATAAGAACATCGCCCGTAAGGTGCGGTTGATTGAAAATAAAAATTTACCAACGGAAGCAAGCATTAGAATAATGCAAAAAATTGATGCACTTCAAAGTCTAGAAAAAAAGTCTTTAAACAGCACGGGGACTACAATGCCCCCGCTCAATTGGAGTATGGCGGGAGGCTTGGCAACAATAATAATAACCTTAATAACTACCCTGATTTTGAATCTCAACATTTCACAGCCACGATTTTCGCAAATGCAAATTAGGGAAGCTAACAGGCAAGTGTTGCAATCGTTCAGAATATTGGCGAAAGTTTTTAAGAAAACAGAGCTAATAGTTAAAGGCGAAATTTTAAATAACGGTGTTTCTTTCCCTGTAAGCGAAAGCAAAAAATTTGTTAATTATTTATTTGAGGTAAAAAAATGAAAAAGTTAATTTCTCTTGTCTCAATTTTATTTTTACTGCCGCTACTTTTAACCGCTCAGGATAAATCTTATAAAAAAGACCCCGGCTATGTAGATTTTGGCAGCTTTATTGGGCTGGACACAGGCGAAAGCGTTACCGAAGTCCAACTTGAGGCACCCATTTTACGTATGGTTGCTAAAATGTCTCAAGGGGAGGATGAGGATCTTTCGAGTCTGCTCGAAGGTTTAAAACTAATTAAAGTTTTCGCCTTTGATGTCACAAGTAAAACACGCAAGAGGTTTTTACAAAAGGTAAAAGAAACCGACGCACGTTTAATGAAAAAAGGCTGGCAGAGAATAGTGCGTGTCCGCGATAAAGGGGATTACTCCAATATTTACATTCGCACGGCGGGTGATTCGAACATTTCGGGATTAGTTGTTACTGCCGTCGAAGACTCCGGCGACGCGGCATTCGTTAATATCGTCGGGAAAATTAATTTGGAAACCATTGGAAGATTAACCGAAAAATTTAACATCCCCGAACTAAATAAAATTGACAAAAATGAAAATAACAATTCAAAAGACAATAAATAATCACCGGAGATTAAAATGCGCAAACTACTTTTGGTAATTTTTTTATCGTTCATGGTTACCGGCTGCATTGGGGTAAATCGAAATTTTAAAAATACGAGAAACTTAATTTTATCATCGCTTGACGAAGATGTAAACAAAAAAATTGAGTTTTCTCTCTGTGGGGCAGAGCTTTCACTCGCCGAGTTGTTCGTATCCTCGGATGAAGACGAATCCCAATCAAAAGAGCTCCTTAAAAATATCAATAATGTGGAAGTTGGAGTTTACGATAGAAACTTCGGAAGAGAAATATGCTTCCGAGTAGTTGACAGCCTAGCTAATTACCTTAGGACTAAAGGGCTTATTCCAATAGTAAAAGTAAAAGACGGAACTGATGCGTCGGCATTATTTGTTAATGCGGGAAGTTCCGAAAGCTCTCTTAATACGATTATCGTTCTTTCAATCACTACTGAGCAAATAGTGTTGGTACAAGTTAAAGGAAATATTGAAAATCTAATCGAAATTGCCGTCAAAGACAAAAGTCTTCCTTTTGAAAACAGCTTCTAACAAATCTTGTCTGCAACTAAAAGCATTTTCCGTTTCGGCTTGACAAATTCACATTTTTCAAATTTCCTTCAACGCTAGTGGGTAATTACTTTCTGTTTCAAACGTTATCGTAATCTTATATTGCTGCTTCGATTACTTTAAATGTTAAACTGTACATAGGCTTACGTTCAAAAGAAATGCATTTTCTTTAATTAATTCTTATCTTTGTAAACGAACAAATTCCAAGGCTAAAAAATGAAAAGTCTTTTTGCTTTAATCGGCATTTTAATTGTACTTTCAGCTTGCTCCGTTCAAAAGAAAGACTATGTAAACGTTATTCCCGAACCCCAGGAAGTTATTCTTCAAAGCGGTATATTCCGGATTACAAAATCAACAAAACTGTTTACGAACAACTTTAAAAAAGCAGAAAACGCAATTAATTATTTAAACGAAAAATTTGCTTCAGGTGCGGGATTCAAATTTACACCACAGGAAAACCAAAATCCCGACAACCACAACGAAATATTTATTGAGGCGGTTAACAACAATAATTTGGGAAAAGAAGGCTACAGTCTGAATGTAAACAATAACGGTATTGTCATCAAAGCGGAATCGCCGGAAGGCTTATTTTACGGGGTTGTAACACTACTTCAGCTTTTACCTCCGGAAATATTTTCAGACTCCTCCGTTAAGGATGTTCAATGGAAAGTGCCTTTTGTAAAAATTAAAGACAAGCCTCGTTTTTCTTATCGGGGAATGCACCTCGATGTGGGACGGCATTTCTTCCCGAAAAAATTTATTAAAAAATACATCGACTTAATTGCAATGCACAAAATGAACGTTTTTCATTGGCACTTAACCGAAGACCAAGGCTGGAGAATTGAAATAAAAAAATATCCGAAGCTAACCGAAATAGGCTCAATAAGAAAAGAGACAATGGGCGACGGAAAGCCTTACGGCGGTTTTTACACCCAAGAGGATGTTAAGGAGGTTGTTAAGTACGCATCTTCAAGATTTGTAACTATTGTTCCCGAAATTGAAATGCCGGGGCACTCAACAGCCGCACTCGCCGCTTACCCGGAAATTTCATGCACCGGCGGTCCGTTTGAGGTGGCAACGACTTGGGGCGTTCACAAAGATGTTTACTGCGCCGGGAAAGAAAAAACGTTCCAATTTTTGGAAGGAGTTTTGGATGAAGTAATAAAATTATTTCCCGGTAAGTACATTCACATAGGGGGTGACGAGGTTCCTAAAGACCGCTGGAAACACTGCCCCGACTGCCAGCGAAGAATCAAAACCGAAGGATTAAAAGACGAGCAAGAACTGCAAAGCTACTTCGTTAAACGAATAGAAAAATATTTAATTTCAAAAGGGAAACGGTTAATTGGCTGGGATGAAATTTTGGAGGGCGGCTTGGCTCCGGAAGCCACCGTAATGTCCTGGCGTGGAACAAGCGGAGGTATTGCCGCGGCAAGACAAAACCACGATGTAATAATGACCCCCACTTCTTACTGCTACTTCGATTACTACCAGGGGCTGCCCCAAAACGAACCCGTCACCATAGGCGGCTATCTGCCCGTTACAAAAGTTTATTCGTTTGAACCCGTACCGTCAGAATTAAACAAGGAAGAAGCCAAACACATTTTGGGCGCACAAGGAAATGTGTGGACGGAATATCTTTCAACGCCGAGAGACGTTGAGTACATGGCTCTGCCAAGAATGGATGCTCTCGCAGAAGTGCTGTGGGACGAAGCGGAAAGAAAAAACGAGAAGAGTTTTTTGAAACGCCTGCGTAATGAATTCAAACGCTACGATGAATTAAACGTTAATTATTCCGAGAGCGCTTTCAGCCCTAACATTCAAATGGCTTACGATACAACCGCAAAAAATGTTAGAGTGAGCATTTCCTCGGAAGCACAGGAAGGAAAAATTTATTACACATTGAACGGCAACAAGCCCACAGAGAACTCCCTGGTTTACGCACAACCAATTCGTCTCTCCGGAAGCGCTAAAATTTTTGCGGGATTATTTGAAAACGGAAAATTGCTTGGAAAAATAAATTGCGACAGCGCCGTTTTCCACAACGCTTTCGGCAAACGCGTCGCCCTGCTTAACCCTTATTCTCAAAGGTACAACGGTGGCGGGAATTTTGCTCTTACAGACGGACTTTACGGCTCCAAATATTTTAACGACGGCAGATGGCAAGGCTATCAAGGAGAAGACTTTGAAGCCACAATTGATTTGGGCAGGGAAATTAAAATAAAAAGAATCGGCATTAGATTTTTACAAAAAATCATCTCGTGGATTTACCTTCCCGAGTTCGTTGAATTTTACACTTCTAAAGACGGGAAAAACTTTAAACCGGTAAAACGCCTGAGCAACAACGTTTCCAAAAGAAACGGAAAAATTTTAATCAGGGATTTTTCAATCAATGTTAAAAATAAAAGCGCGCGCTTTGTCAAGATATTCGCTAAAAATATTAAGAACGTTCCTGTGGAAATAAGCGAGAACGGAGGCAAGGCGTGGTTGATGACGGATGAAATAACGGTGAAATAAATATCCATTAAATAAAAGGTAATTAAAATGCCTAAAAAGAAGAACAAAGAAGTTAAGTCCCCCGACAAGAAAAAGGCAGTAAAAGCTCAAGTGGGAAAACCGAAATTAAAAAATAATTTTTACGAAAAGGAACTTAACAAACTTCAAACCGAACTTGTAAAATTACAAGAATGGATTAAGCACGAAGGTTTGAAAGTCGTTGTAATTTTCGAGGGGCGCGATGCCGCAGGCAAAGGTGGAGTAATTAAGAGAATCACACAGAGATTGAACCCCCGCGTCTGCAAGGTCGTTGCATTGGGCGTTCCAACCGAGCGTGAAAAGACCCAATGGTACTTCCAGCGTTACATTCCTCATCTTCCTGCCGCAGGCGAGATGGTGCTTTTCGACCGCAGCTGGTACAACCGAGCCGGCGTTGAAAGAGTAATGGGCTTTTGCTCCGATGATGAATACTGGGAATTCCTCCGCTCTTGCCCCTCATTCGAAAGGATGCTTGTTCGTTCGGGCATTATTTTGATTAAATATTGGTTCTCTGTAAGCGATGAGGAACAGGAGAAAAGATTTCAAGAGAGAATTAATGACCGACGCAAAAGGTGGAAATTAAGTCCAATGGATTTGCAATCCCGCGCCCGCTGGGTGGAATACTCGAAAGCAAAAGATGAAATGTTTGCTTACACCGATATTAAACAAGCACCCTGGTATGTGGTAAATGCCGATGATAAAAAGCGCGCAAGATTGAATTGCATTTCACACCTATTGAAAATGATTCCCTACAAAGACTTAACACCCGAACCCCTAAAACTGCCGCCGAGGCAAAGGAATAAAGGCTACGTGCGCCCGCCCATTAGCGATCAAAATTTTGTACCTGAGATTTATTAGCGTTAGAAAAAGAAATGAAATATTAAAAGCCCTGTAATTCAGGGCTTTTTAATAATGTTTTGGAATTACGTTCAAATAGTTAATCTACTTTATCCCGCCACGATTTAAGAGCTTTAAGCAATTCGTTCATCGAGTTGATTACAACCTCCTGCTTCTTTTGCTCGATGTTCTTTAATAGCTCTTCGTGAATTTTAACGTAGCTTTCATTTAAATTATTTAAAAACGGTTTGCTTTTATTAGTTAGGTAAACAATAACGTTCCTTCTGTCGCTGGGATCGACCCTTCTTTCAATTAATTTTTTAGCTTCCAAAGAAGTTAAAATATGAGTGATTCTTCCAGGGGTAAGGTTCATCTCCAATGCAATTTCTTTAATTGACTTCGACGTTGTGTTTGTAAAGAGCCTAAGGCATTTGTACTCCGCTGTTGTCAAATTAAAAAGCGCAGCAAAGTATTTCTCCTTTTCAAAGCAAGTCTTTGCCAACTCACAAGTCAAATCGGCCATTGCTTTTGCCATTTCCTTTTCGTTCATATTCTATCTTCCTTCTTTTTACATTCTAAAATATTATGAATGATAAAATAAATTATTGTTTTTGTTTGTGCAAATCTTTAATGAAAAAATGCAAGTTTTTTTTCTTCTTTTAAGTTAAATTTACATTTTAATTTTAGAAAAAATCGTATTGACAATGAAGGTATTAGTAACCGGCGGTGCCGGCTATATCGGCTCCCATTTTGTTAAATATTTAATTCAAAATAGCTATGACGTTGTTGTATTCGACAACCTTTCACGCGGACACCTCGAGGCTGTCCATCCGAAAGCGGAATTTGAAAATGTTGACATACTTGATTTTCCAAAGCTAACTTCGACATTAAAGAAATATGATATTGACGCTTGTGTCCACTTTGCCGCATTTGCTTATGTGGGTGAATCGGTTGAAAAGCCCGATATTTACTACACGAACAATGTTGTCGGCAGTTTGAATTTAATTAAGGCACTGACTAATGCGGAAGTAAAGAAGTTTGTTTTTTCTTCCACCTGTTCGGTTTACGGGAACGATGTAAAAATCCCTATTTCCGAATCTCAGCCTGCAAACCCCATCAATCCTTACGCTCAAACCAAGTTAATAATTGAAAAAATTCTTAACGATTTTGAAAACGCTTACGGATTAAAATACGCGGCACTCCGCTATTTCAACGCTGCAGGAGCTGACGAGGAAGGCGAATTAGGCGAAAGCCACGACCCTGAACCGCATTTGATTCCCTTGGTATTACAAACCGCGTTGGGTAAAAGAGACAAAATTTTCATCTTCGGCGACGACTATCCCACACCCGATGGCACTTGCATAAGGGACTACATTCACATTCAAGATTTAGCGGATGCACACCTCAGAGCGTTGAATTATTTGGAGAGCGAAAATAAATCTTTGATTGTTAATTTGGGAACCGGCGACGGCTACTCCGTAAAAGAAATAATTGAGACCGCAAGGAAAATTACGGGCAAAGAGATACCGGCTGAAGTTACCGGGCGCCGCCCTGGCGACCCGCCGGCGCTGGTAGCGGATAATTCCAAAGCCGAAAAGATTTTAGGTTGGAAGCCAAAAAGGAAAATCGATGAAATTATTACCACTGCTTGGCGGTGGCATCAAAACCCGAAGTTTTGAAAAAAGGAAATCATTAAATGACAGTTGAAAAAACTTTTATAGACGGCTTACTTGTAATTACACCACGTGTATTTAATGACGCGAGAGGCTACTTTTTTGAGTCGTTTCAATCTCAAAGATTTAAAAAAGCAGGAATCAATTTTGATTTTGTGCAGGACAACATTTCAAAATCCACGAAAGGAACCGTACGCGGTTTGCATTACCAAGTAGGCGAATTTGCTCAGGGTAAACTTTGCGAAGTAATTTACGGTAAGGTGCTTGACGTTGCGGTTGACATCCGCTTCGGCTCACCCACTTTCGGAAAATATTTTGCCGTTGAACTTTCGGAAGAAAATCACAAACAGCTTTGGATTCCCCCCGGCTTTGCGCATGGCTTCGAAGCGCTTTCTGAAACTGTAATATTTCATTACAAATGTACGGCATTCTACAACAAAGATTCAGAGCGTGCTATTATTTTCAACGATCAAAATTTGAACATCCCTTGGAGAACAAAGAACCCTATTGTCTCCGAAAAAGATTTGACGGCAAAAAAATTTAACGAAATAGAGAAAGATTTTAACTATTAGAAACAGGAGTAAAAAATAATGAATTTAGCTGTAATTGGAACAGGTTACGTCGGATTGGTTTCCGGTACTTGCTTTGCTGAAATGGGAAACAATGTGGTGTGCGTCGATAACGACCAGGAAAAATTAAATAAGTTAAAGAACAAAGAAGTTACTATTTACGAACCCGGTCTTGAAGTCCTTTTCAAAAGAAATGTTGAGCAGGAAAGACTTCATTTTACAGGCGATTTGGAATACGCGGTTTTAAATTCAGAAATTATTTTCTTTTGCTTACCCACACCGCAGGACGAGGACGGCTCGGCAGATTTGAAGTACGTGTTCAAAGTGGCTGATGACGTCGGCAGCATCCTTAAGCAAAGAGGTGAAGACGATTTTAAAATTATTGTAAACAAAAGTACCGTCCCGGTTGGAACCTCCAAAGCCGTTACGGACAAGCTCAAAAAATACGGACTGGAAAAATTCGAGGTTGTTTCCAACCCTGAATTCCTCAGAGAAGGTTTTGCGGTTGATGATTTTATGAAGCCGGACAGAATAGTTATCGGAGCTTCGAGCGACTTTGCAATGAAAAAAATGAAGAAACTTTACGAACCTTTCGTTCGACAGGGTAACCCTATTTTGGAAATGGACCCGCCAAGTGCGGAAGTCACAAAATACGCGGCTAATTCTTACCTTGCAATGAGAATAACATTTATGAACGAGCTCGCTAACTTCTGCGAAGCTGCCGGCGCTAATGTCGATTTGGTTCGCAAAGGAATGGGAACGGACAGCCGAATAGGTAAAAGATTTCTTTTCCCCGGAATCGGTTACGGCGGCTCTTGCTTTCCAAAAGACGTTAAAGCCCTTGTGAAAACTTCAAATGGTTTTAATAATAAAATCTCTTTGCTTGAATTGGTTGACAAAGTGAACGAACAACAAAAACATGTCTTGGTGAAAAAAGTTAAAAACTATTTCGGTGAAGACTTGCATGGCAAAAAGTTTGCCGTTTGGGGGCTTGCGTTCAAACCGAACACCGACGATATGCGCGAAGCTCCATCAATTGTGATTATTAACGATTTGCTTAACGCCGGCGCCGAAGTGGAAGCCTACGACCCCGAAGCAATGGAAAACGCAAAACGTTTTTACTTGGGCGAAAAAATCTCTTACGGTTCCAATATGTACGAAACGCTTGAGGACAAAGACGCTCTCCTAATTCTTACCGAGTGGAACGAATTCCGCAATCCCGACTTTGCTAAAATCAACGATGCGCTTAAATCCAAAATTATTTTTGACGGTAGGAATATTTACAAGACCGAGCAAATGAAAGAGTTGGGCTTTGTTTATTTTAGCATTGGAAGACAACCGGTTAACGCTTAATTTTAATTCAAAAGGCTTTCGATTTTTTACTAACGGAAGCCTTCTAAATTCCCTTTTTTCTTAATCGACAATGAGATTTCTTCTAATAGGACATACGGTAAAAGACGTAATTTCTTTTAACGGCGAAACAACGGTAAAACCCGGCGGGCTATTTTACTCCGCTTCGGGACTTGTAAACATTGCCGGAAATCGAGATGAAATATTTTTACTCACTTCTTACGATGAAAAAAATTCCAAAATGCTCGAGCCACTCTATTCGAAGTGCAATTTAAAATTCTCTCAAACCGTTCCACAAATGCCGACAATTCACTTAACTCTTTTTGAAAACAAAGAGCGGCTTGAGCAATACGAAAATATTACGGACAAATTAAAAATAGAAAATTTGCTCGATTCCGATATTAAATTCGACGGCATTTTAATTAATATGATTACCGGTTTTGAAATTACCGCAGAAGATGTTTTAAGATTAAGAAAGAAATTCTCTTGCAAAATTTACTTTGACGTCCACAGCCTTTCGAGAGGAATGGACAAAGATAAGAAAAGGTATTCAAGAAAAATTCCCGATGTTAAAAATTGGCTCTCGAATATTGACATCGTTCAGGCGAACGAGAACGAAATTTTAACTTTAAGCAAACAGCAAAACGAAATTGAAATAGCGCGGGAGGTTTTTTCTTACGGACCTAAAATTTTACTTAAAACAATGGGGAAGAAAGGCGTACGTGCTTACTATTTAGACGGTGAAGAGATAACATCTTTGTTTTTGCCGGCAATAAAAATCAACTCAATAAATCAAGTGGGCTGCGGCGATGTTTTTGGGGCGTCTTTCTTTTATTCTTATATTTCGGGAAAAGATTTGGCTTACTCTCTCCGCTTTGCCAATACTGGTGGAGGGATTGTAACAAACTACGAAACGTTTCAAGATTACGAGGAGTTAAAGACAGACATTGAGAAAAGGTTTGTAGAAAGATGATTTCACCGAAAGATTTTATTAAAAAAAGAATTCTGATTGTTGGCTCCAACGGTATGTTGGGCCAGCGTTTAACCGAATATTTTTTGGCTAAGGAAGAAGTCGAACTTTTGGCTTCTTCAGCGGAAGACGAATCTTTTATTCCAGGCGTTGCCTTTCGCAAAATAGACATTACACACAAAGAGGAAGTAAAAAAAATAATTAACGACTTCTACCCGGATGTAATAATAAACACAGCCGCTTACACAAACGTTGACGGCTGCGAAAGCAATAGAGAATTAGCTTGGGGCGTTAACGTAACGGGTGTTGCTAATTTAACGCATTACGCTTGGGCATGTGATGCGCACATGATTCACATCTCCTCGGATTACGTTTTTGACGGTGAAAACGGCCCTTACACGGAAAACGACATGGTGCACCCCGTTTCTTATTACGGCAGAACAAAACTTGCAAGCGAGAATACTTTGCGCGGCAGTGGGGTTTTCGGCACAATAATAAGAACAAACGTGCTTTACGGTCCGGCTAAATACGGTCGTCCAGATTTCGTTAAGTGGGTGGTAAATTCCTTGCGTGAAGGGAAAACAATTCGCATCGTTACCGACCAAATTAATAACCCTACTTACATCGACGATTTGGTTTCGGCAATTTTAAGAATAGTAGATTACACCAAAGAAGGACTTTACCACATCGGCGGAAAAGAATTTCTCTCACGGTTTGATTTTACTTTAAGAATAGCCGATTTCTTTGGTTTGGACAAAAACTTAATCCTTCCTATAAAAACAGCCGAACTAAATCAAGCAGCTAAGAGACCCTTAAAATCGGGGTTAATTACTCTTAAAGCCGAATCGGAGTTAGGGTACTCCCCGCGCGAAATTGAAGAAACTTTTCAATTAATGAAAATAGAACTGAATCTTTAATAAGAGAGTTGGAAATGTTTGATAAATACGAGGGCTTCATTTTTGATTTGGATGGAACAATTTACCGCGGTAATAAATTAATTCATGGTGCAAGAGAAACGGTAAACATACTTAAAGAAAGGGGCAAAGACATTATTTTCGTTTCGAATAAAACCACCGAGACGGCTTTCGATTATTACCGTTTTCTTTCGGCAAAAGGATTGAATATTTCTTACGAACAGATAGTTACCTCAAGTCAATCCGTGCGTAAATATTTCGGAAACGATAACACAAGTGTCAAATTTTTTGCAATCGGAGAAGAAAAGTTCATTACAGAGATTACTGAAAGCGGGGCGGTGTTCTCAAGAAATCCCGAAGAAATTGAAGCTGTAATTGTTACGCTTGACAAAGGGGTGAACTTTGAAAAATTGGAAATTGCCGCCAAGTCGCTTGAAAACGGAGCCCTATTCTTTGCCGCCAATATTGACGATACTTGCCCTGTGGACGGGGGTGAAATTACCGACGCCGGTTCAATAATTATCGCACTGGAAAAAAGAACGGGCAAAAAATTGGAAGACCACTTCGGAAAACCCTCGCACCATATATTCGAAATAATCGAATCTAAAATGAAATTCTCAAAGGATAAATATTTAATTGTGGGCGATAGGTTATTAACCGACATTAAAATGGGAAACGATTTCGGAGTTGACACGGCACTTGTTTCTACGGGAGTGAAAAATTTCTTTGATTTACATTCCGATATTATTCCCACTTACAAAATTTCAAGCGTTGCGGAAATTTTAAAGACAAAGGATGTAAAAGTTTAACTGTTTTTTCGGTACAGGTTTAAAATCGGTGGCAAAAAATAGAAAAATAAGAAAGAAGAAACAAGAAATCCTACTACTCCCGACAAGTCGGGATTCGGCTCGACAGGTCCGCCTTCGCCCTCGCTGCGCTTGACTTCGGCGCGACAGGTCCGCCTTCGCCCTCGCTGCGCTCGGGCTTCGTCGCGACAGGTTGGATGGGTGGACATCAGATAACAGCAAATTGTTAATTTTTAATTTTGACTTTCTAATTTTTAATAGTAAAATCCGAGAAAATCTTAGCGCGGCAAGCCGCAATTAAGAATTAAGAATGAAATAATCCGTGATAATCTGTGTTATCTGCCTGCCACGCCGAAATGAAATGAAGGCTGGTGGTTAAAGGAAAGAAAAACAACAGACCCGCCTGCCAGCGGGCAGGTTTGCACGGAAAAATAAACCACAGATTCTCACAGATTAAGCACAGATTCTCACAG
>WFQV01000095.1 GCA_015486905.1 Melioribacteraceae bacterium
ATTCCGCCCTTGAACTAATATGCAGTTTTCTGTAAATATTTTTGATGTGAAATCTTACGGTGTTAACCGACATCCCGAGGATTTTGCCGATTTTATTGTAGGTAAGTCCGTCGAGCAAATAAGAAACGACCTGATTCTCGCGTTCAGTAAGAGCTGATTCATCAGGTTTAATTCCCTTTTCATTGAAATGCTCAATGATATGGCGCGCAATAATCGGGGACATCATCGCGCCGCCGTTGTATGTTTCTTCAATTGCATATTTTATTTTTTCCAGGGAAGCGGTTTTAAGCAGATAACCCGAAGCGCCGAATTTTAAGGCTTTGAAAATCTTATCGAAGTCTTCGTAAATCGTAAGCATAATAATCTCAATCTTCGGAAATTTCTCTTTTATGAATTTCATCCCCGCAATTCCGGAAATACCCGGCAGCTCAATATCAAGCAGAAGAATATCGAGATTTAAATCCGATTCGTCAAGGTCGAGAAATTCCTCAACCGATTCCGCTGCTGCTTCTACAAGTATATCCGGCTGAGTTTTTAGAAATTCAACAAGCGAATTTCTGATATCTTTATTGTCTTCTATTATTCCTACTGAAATCATATTAGCTAATTACGAAATTATTATTTGCGATTCAACTACATTATAATGTGATTAATGCACTTCCGCCAGCAGAGTAACGGTTAATCCGTTTTCATTTACGAACTTTAAATCCGCCTTAATTCTCTCCGCTCTCATTTTCATATTACGCAGACCGGCGCCTTTGTTTTCACAATCCGGAGGAAGACCTTTGCCGTGGTCGGCAAAAGTCATTTTAAATTTTCTTCCGGTAAATAAAATGTCCAAATCGAATTGACCTGAACCGGAATATTTAACTGCATTATTAAAAGCTTCTTTAAAAATAAGATAGACGTTCTGCCGGAATTCTATTCCGATTTTCTTTTCCGGATTATCGCAATTAATTTTAATATTGACGTCAATCTGTTTTTCTTCGGCAAAATTGAGCGCAAAATTTTTCATTCTGTCAATCAAATTAACGCTTTTATCGTTACGGGCGTCGATAGACCAAACGATATCGCTCATAGTGGAAATAACTTCCTGAGCCAGGGAAATCAATTTTTCGCCACGTTTTTTAACCTCCTCGGGTTTCGATTCGTAAGGGAGCATTCCTGCATTCAGGGAAATTTTTGAAAGGGACGTGCCGACGTCGTCGTGTAAATCGCTGGCAATTTTAACCCGAAGTCTTTCCAAATCAATCATACTTCTAATTTTAATAAAAATAAAGAGAGCCATAATCGCCGCGAGTGCAAGGGGCGGTAAAACTTTGAACTGCCACGTTTGCCAAAATACGGGGTTAATGTTTATTATTAATGACGCATAATTTGTTCCCGAATCGACTTCGGCGTTGAAAACTTTTACCTTAAAAACATATCTGCCGGGTTCAAGATTAGTGTACGACGCATATCGCCTTTCTCCCGAATAAATCCAGTCGTCATCCACGCCCTCGAGTTTATAGGCGTATTGGTTGATGTAAGGCTCTACAAAATCAAGCGCGGCAAATGCGAGCGAAATAAAATTCTGCGAGTAGCTCAACGTAATTTCGTCGCCGTTTACGTAAACTTTATTTTTTACGAGCGGTTTGTCGAATACTCTGAAATCCGAGACGACCACGCTCGGTGTTTCTTTCTTCGGTTTAACGCTGTCGGGGTCAAAATAAGTAAGTCCGTTCACGCTCCCAAAATAAATTCTTCCTTTTTTGTTTTGATAATAAGCGCAGATATTGAACTCCCGGCAGGCAATTCCGTCCTTCAAATTGTAATTAACAAACTTGTCGGAGATTCTGTAATATTTTGAAATTCCGTTTAGCGTGCTCATCCACAGGTTGTTGTCGGAATCGGCAAAAATCGAATAAATATTGTCGCTTAAAAGACCGTCCCGCTCGCCAAAAATTCTGTATTTTTTGTTCTGCAAATTGAATTCTATCAGACCGGCTTGGTTGGCGGCCCAAAGCATTCCGTCGGAATCTTCAAAAGAACAGAAAAAATTGGTAACTCTTTTCTCTCCTTTTTGAAAATAAAATCTCTCGAACTTTTCACTTGAAGGTTCAAATTTATTAAGCGCTGTTCCTGCGCAAATCCAGAAACAACCGTTTTTGTCCTCTCTTATGTGGGTTAGAACGTTATCGCTGATTGAATTCGAATCGTTAGGATTAAATTTATATTGTTTGAATTGGTTTTTTCCCGGCTCTAATTTAATCAGTCCGCCGCCGGAAGTGCAAATCCAGATTGTGCCTTTGCTGCCGGAATAAAGATACCTGATAAAATTATACGGAATACTTTCCGGATTTGATTCATTGTGGATAAAACGAACAATGAGGCTTTTTCCCGGTGTTAATTTATTCAAACCGTAACTCGTGCCTGCCCAGATATTCCCATTCTTATCTTCTGCAAGAGCGGTTACTTTATTGTTACTGAGCGAAAATTTGTCTTGCGGAATATGAAAATATTTTTGGATTTCTCCGGTGACGGCATCAATTCTGTTTAATCCCAAATCCGTACCTATCCATAAATTTCCTTTTGAGTCTTCGAGAACCGAGCCGACTGCATTGCTGGAAATATTATTCGAGATTTGCGTAATATTGTGAAAATACTTTCCCCTTTTGTCGAGTTTATTCAGTCCGCCTTTCCCTGTTCCAATCCAGAGAATATCCCCGGTTTCATAAAAATCGAAAATATTGTTGTTGCTGATACCTGCCGGTTGCAACGGATTGTATTTAAAATTCCGCAGTGTAGTCTCTCCGTTTTTCAATAAGTAAATTCCTTCAAGAAGGGTTCCAATCCACAGATTTTTCTGCATATCCGTGTAAAGCGAATTAATATGAATCCCATTTAAAATGTTCGTATTGATTTTTACCGTGCGTGAGTTAATCTTAGTCGTAAAATAATTTTGAAATTTATTTTTATTACGATTAAAAACAAACAATCCCCTCAGAGAACCGACAAGTAATTTCCCTTCGGAATCTTCGTTCAGCGAAAAAATCAAATCGGATAAGAATTTTCTCCCCTCTGTTTTTCTTGTAAAATTTTTCCACTTGCCGGCAGATTTATTAAAGCAGTACAATCCTGCACCGGTTGTTGCAAACCAAAGAATTCCCCGGCTGTCTTCATAAATTTCCCTTACCGTCCCCGCGCAAACATTAATCAGATTTTCCGCGTTGATTTCGAAAGACTTACCGGCTTTATCCTCTTTGAGCTTGGCTATACTTCCGCCGGCAAATCCAATCCACATTGTCGAATCCCTGTCTTCGTAAATAGCGCTGACAAACGGCGAGGTACAATTGTTAAATTTTCCGGTTAACGGGTTGAAAACAGAAAGCCCCTTGCCGGTTCCAATCCAAATTCTGCCCTTTCTGTCTTTAACCAGCGAGGAGATGAAATTATCCGCTATTGAAGTCGTGTCATCTTCGTTATGTCTGAAGACCTGAAATTCGTAACCGTCGTATCTATTCAAACCGTCTTGAGTTCCAATCCATAAAAATCCGTAATCGTCCTGCGTAATACATCTGGCGTTTACTTCCGAAAGCCCGTCTTCAATGGAATAATGTTTAAATTGATAATTTGACGACTGAGCGTAATTTACACAACAGCCTGATAAAAAAACAAATAATATTGTTATGAAA
>WFQV01000096.1 GCA_015486905.1 Melioribacteraceae bacterium
ACATCAATACAAACTTGAGCTATATTCTACTCTATTATTATAGTAGCATGTTTCGGAATTTCGGCATTAATTAATTTATTCGATTCCGAAACAAGTTCGATTTTTGTAAATCCGACTGTGGATTCACCTTTCGCTATTCCAACGAAGTTTAAGTCCACTAACGAACCGGAGCCGCTTAAACTTTTCTGATTGCCATTTCTCGAAAGGAAACCGGTGTAAATTTCTATCTTGCCTTTTGAGTTAATTTGTTTTATTAAGTCGGAATTCGGGTTGCTTAAATCCCCCGGAAGAATTACCTGATTAAAATCTCTTTTTTCAATGAACCGCGATTTTTGTACGTTGAAAAGATGCACCTTACTCTTGTTAAATGTAATAACAACACGCATTGCAATTAAACTGTCAATATTTTCCGACCAGATACTAATCTTTGCAGTATCCCCCAATTTAACATGAGTCTCTTTCTTGTAAAATATCAATGAAGCGCCTTTAATAGCATCAACCACAAATTCACGTGAATCGGCTTGAATCAAAGACCCACTTTTGCCCCAAACTTTGAAAACGTAGGTCCCTTCGTCGAGATTTGAAAAATACGCTTCGGTAGTGTTCGACCAAGCTGTAGTATCCACGTAAGCCGTATCCACATTATCCTCATCCAAAATAGAGAGGAGATAAGAGAATTGATAATCATTGCTGCTGCCTTTCCACTTGAAATAAACGTTGTCTTTGCTTAGTACTTCATTCTGCTTCGGACCATCGATTATTTGAATGAAAGGCGGAGGATTATCCACCAAATTAGGCGATTCACACGATTCTATTAAATATGCCGATAATATCACTAACATTAATACGGCAACAAATCGTATTGAATTTTTCATAATATTTAAATCCTTATTTTAGCAACAATAATTTCTTAGTTTTAACAAATTTGCCGGCGGTGAACCGGTAGAAATAAACTCCGGTTGAAAGCCCGCCGCGAATTCTGTTAGCATCGAATATATATTTGTAACTTCCTTCCTTCTGGAATTTATTTAGAAGCACACCTACCTGTTGTCCCAAAATATTGTACAGCACAAGTTTTACTTTCGAGGGTTCGGGTAAGTCGTATTCTATTGTAGTGGAAGGATTAAACGGATTCGGGTAATTCTGATAAACCTTGTAATTATTAGGAATTTCCCGAATTGAATAAACAACGTTTTTATTTAATATTTTCTCTCCGGATTTTTTAACCCCTGTTAAGCTCATTAAGAGCGAGTCTTGCGGATTAAATCTGTCGAGATTGGTTTTTATTTGAGCATTTAAAGAATAAACATCGTCGTACTTACCGGAAAGATTGGCATAATCGACGTAAATTATTCCTCTCGCACTATCGTTGTAAACAAGAGCAATATTATTGGCAGCATCCGATGCACCGTTCAACCTTACGGAATCAATATCGAAAACCGAATTGTCGTAATAAAGTTTAACGGAGAACGAGCCTAAATCGTTCTTGTATTTCGAAATGTTAATCGGGAAATTAAACAAGGTTTCACCTTTCTTAAATTTAATTTTATCCCTTTCGTCGGGAACTACGGATGAAATATTTCCGATGCTTTGTTTCGGCAAAGACAGATGAATTTTGTCGTAATACCACATATTAACAAAGGCGACTAAGTCATTAATTGAGAGTTCCATATCGCCGTTGACTTCAACGAATGGAAGTTCCCCGCTGTAAGGATAAAAATCGGCGCCGTAAAGCGAATCGCTTGAGGACCAAGCTCTAACAAAATCGTTCACATCCGTTACGTCTATTGTTCTATCTCCGTTGTAATCGGCAAGATTAAGTGTTGTAAACGAATGTGAGTAAGTTTGGGAATTGCCGAGATAGTCCGAGACGGTTATTTTAAAATCATAGCCTGTGGCTGTTCTCAAATCCCGTACAATTAAGGAGTCGCCTACAGTACCGACATTATTAAGTGAAGCAGAATCCGAAGTCAAAGTAACAGTAATTGGTCTGCTTGAATCAACTGCCGCTTTCCAAGAAATTAAGGCTTTATCCCAACCGTAGAGGAATGGTATTTGAGTAATTTTCACGGTCTTATTGTCAAAGTCGGGTGCTTTATTATCAATTTTAACACTATCGGCTTCCAAAACGTAATTTACATTGAATTCGGAATGGAATGTAATTCTCAAATCGATAAAGCCTTCAAATTTGTCAACGTAAGCTTTTGAATTCCATTTAATTGTATCGTCAATAACAGGTCCTGTAAATTGATTTTGGCTCACTATCAATCCCAAACCGCCGCTTGAAAATGTATTTGCATTGCTGAATTTCCAATCCAAACCGGAAATTTCCAATTTTTCACCAGGAGTATCGAAATTCCAAATAATTTTAATCATCCCTGTCTGATATTTATCCGGCACGGTCAATACCGGTGAGGGACCAATCACGAATTCCGTATCGCTCGTATCGGCAATGGAAGCATCTTTGTAATCCCTAACAATTATTTTAGCGGTATTAGTTGCAATGCCTTGAGGAATAGTCCAAGTGTAAGGATTGTCTTTGGTAGCGGAAACAGGACCTGCGACAGGTAACACTCCTTTACCACTGCCCAAATCGAGAAGGATGCGAACGCTGTCCAATTTATCGGCATCCCACTTAATTTGTTGTTTCGTACCGTTATTCCAAGCTATCCTCGTGTTCGGCTCCGTTACTTTAAGCCTGACAATTGTGAAATTAGATTTGCTTGTATCTCGAATATTTGAAAATTCAGAGGAAATAATTCTTACTTTTGCTTTATCGGAAGCATAAACAACGCCGTCTTCCAAAGTCCAATTAAACGTACCTTGACCGCTCGATGAATTTTGGTAACCGGCATTCGGAACGTTTAACCAATCATCTTCCTTGCCGGTTAAATTATATTGAAGAATAACTTTGTTAATGTATTCGCTCGTCCAGGAAATAGGATATGTCTTCCCTATTTGCCACCTTTCCCCTCCGTTCGGGGAAGTCAAACTAATAGAGCTAATAATGAACGTACTATCGCTTTCATCGTAAATTTCAGGGTGGTCTGCGTCGTAAATTTTCATTCTTACGGAAGGATCTGCTTTTGTAAGAATATTCCAAATGTAAGAGAGTTTGGAAGCGTCGATAGGGTTCGTATTTATCGGCACACCGTAATCGGGGTCCTTGGAAGTTTTAATAGCCAAATTAACATTTGATACGGTACTATTGCTAACGAACCATTTAACATCGTATTGTGTGCCTATTTTCTCACTTCCGCCGCCGTTAGGAGCTACAAGTCGTAAATAACTTACCGTAATCGGAGCATCAACCGTGTCTGCCACATTCGGATAGTCAATGTCAACAACCCGTATTTTGTATTTCGTGCTTGCATCGCTCAGTCCCATATTCTTAAGCTCGCCCCATTCATAGGAAGTGCCTGTGGTTGTAGGAATTAAAATATTCTCCCATTTAACGGGACTGGCAGTGTAATCTTTTGTGTATTCCAATTTTATGTTGTTTACAAATTGCTTCTCAAACTTAATCAGATAACTTCTGTTCGTACCAGCTTGGAAATATTCGCCACCTACGGGAGAAGTTAATTTAAGCCTTGCAATAGTAAAGGGAGTTGAGTTAGTATCGTAAAGAGTTGTATTATTTACATCCCTTACCCTAATGTAACAATCGTTAGAAGGTGTGGTAGGTACTTTCCAATTGTAAGAAGAATCCGAGGGCAGAACGACAATGGGCGTCCAAGTATTGCCTTTCGCTGTTTTGTAAGAAATTTCAACTAATTTAATATTAGAGCTTGCGCTCCAAGTTACTTTGTAATTCAAGTCCTCACGGATTCTTTCACCGTTAGTAAGAGAAACGAGTTTCAAAGAACCGACTCTAAACACCGCATCGGAAGTATCTGCAATCGAAGGATATTGTACATCGCTAATTTCAATCAAAACGGAATCCGAAACCAAGGTGGACGGAATTTGCCAATCGTAACTACCAACTGTTGCCGAAACGGTGGGTGCAACTACGGACCAGCCTCCCGAATTTGTGTAGCGTCTTATTCTGATGCGATTGACATTTGAACTTGCAGTCCATTTAATGGTAGCTTTGCCCCCGCTGGGTAAAAATTCACCGCCGTTCGGATAAGAAAGATTCAAAATAACGATGGAAACAAAATCGCTGCTTGCAAACAATTTCCTTTTTGATTCCGAATCAAAAATCATTATTTTCAAACTGTCGGTAGCAACCGAAGGTAGATTATTCCAAACCTTCGTTCCCATATTCGGCAATAGGTTCGTAAATATCGGGATAGTATCTTTACCTACGGAATAATAAATATCAACGGCATTAACCGAAGAGGAAGCCGTCCAGGAAATATTCATCGGCATATCGGTGCTGAAATGGGCTCCGCTTGAAGGGGAGGAAATTTTAATCCACCCAATCTTGAAGTTACCGTCGCTTACATCCGTTAGTGTCGGGTCGGAAAAATCACGAATTCTAATTAACCCTTTCGTAGTGTTCATTCCATTTGGAACAGCCCAACTATAATAACCCGTCATAGCATTAACCGGGGAAGCTAAAGTATCCCACGTAGCTCCATTGTCCGAGCTAAATTCAATAGTTAACGCCGTAACAAAACCCGCATTCCAAGTAATATTAACGTTCGAGCCGGATGTTAGAGCTTCCCCTCCGTTAGGGCTAAGAAGGGTAAGCACCGGCGTGTAAATTGTAAACAAATCACTTGTGTCCCGCATAGCCGTATTCTTCTTGTCAGTAATTCTCACGTAGCATGCAGAAGAAGAAATCTTATCCGGTACGTCCCATTCATATTTTAAATCGGACGCCGGCAAAGTTTTGTTAACAACGGGATTCCAAGTAGCACCTTTGTCAGTTGAAAATTCGAGCTTTACAGAATCAATAAAAGAACTTCTCGTCCACTTAATCACTTGTTTTGTCCCGGTCATCCAATTTGTGTTTGAATCCGGTGAAGTTATTCTCAAAGTTCGGATTGAGAAAACGTTGCTTGTGTCAAGTATCTGATAATTTGATTCTTCGTCGCTTAAGATAATCCTTGCCGAATCGATGTCCAAATCCTTCCCGACCAGCCAAGAGTAATTCGTAGTGTCCTTTACCGTTGCAATATTTTTCCTTGTATTGTTAGAAACATCTAACAAATCTATTTTAATGCTTGTAATGCTTGAGGTTTTTTGCCATTGGACGGACGTGTATTTGTTTGCTTGCAATATTTCACCGCCCGAAGGCGAAATAATTGAAATTCGCCCTATTTTGAAAACATCCGGGCTAACGGCTTCAATGGAATCCCCTTCAAGCGAAATAACTTTTACCTTGGCAATTTTCGAAGAGAGCCCCTGTCCTATGTTCCAAACAAATGAATCGGCAGCGGCAGAAATAGTATTTCCACCTGGTATGGAGTTCCATGTGGAGTCGTCCAATGTGTATTTTAAACTCACGTTTAAAATAGAGCCTTCACTTTTCCATTTGATTTTATGTTTCGAGCCTGAAGTCCAGAACTCTCCTCCAACCGGTGAAAGAACTCGCAACCGACTAATCTTAAACGGATTAGCGCTTGAATCGACCAAGCTGCCATTACTTACATCAGTTAATTTAACCCGTGCCATTGTAGTAAATGTATCGGGTAAAGTCCAATAATAATACTGACTTTCAGCCGGATAGGAATTTTCCAACGATGTCCAACTTGCCCCGTTGTCAAAAGAATATTGAATCTTAAGAGCATTAATCCAAATGCTGCTCCATTTAATTTTAATCTTTTTACCTGCTTGGAAATTCTCTCCGCCGTTGGGTGAAATAAGAGAAAGCGAAGGTGTGAAAATGTTAAAATTATTACTAACGGCATTGATTGTCGGGTCTTTCAAATCTTCCACTCTAACCAATGCTATCGTGCTTGTGTCCGCCGGTAAAGTCCAAGTGTACTTTAGTTTGGATGCATCTACGGTATCGATTCCATTCCAAACATTACCGTTATTAAGCGAATATTCCAAAACAACCGAGTCAACGTTACAATAACTCCATTCAATCGTCTGTTTGGAAGATATCTGCCAATTTTCACCGCCGGCAGGAGAGGTAATTTCCAACTTCTTTACATTAAAATTAGCATCGTTAACATCCGTAATGGTATTGTAAGCAAAGTCGTAAATTCTAATGTAATTTGTTGCCGAGCAGCTTATGCCCGAAACATTCCAAGTGTATTTTTGAAGTGAAGCCGAAACAGGTTGTGTTGTTATTGATTTCCAATTTGTTCCGTCGGTTGAATACTCTAACATTACCTGCGAAATATCCGAGCTGTTCACCCAGGTAATATCCCAATTCTTTCCTATTTGCAAATCCTCACCGCCGTTAGGACTCGTAAGCCTTAAAAGACTAATAGTAAAAGTTGAAGAGCTTGTGTCCGCTATTGCGGAGGATGAAACATCGCTTAGTTTTACCAACGCTTGATTAGAGCTTATGTTGGGAATAGTCCAAGCATAACTCAACGCATTTGCCGGTGTGGAAGAAACAATGGTTTGCCACGAAGTGCCGTTGTTAGTGGAAAATTCAATTTTAATATTTGAAATATTTGTTGATGCCTGCCAGGTAATATTTTGTGTGTTGCCACCTTGCCAACGTTCGCCGCCGGAAGGAGCAATCAATTGCAATCCGCCTACCGTAAAAGAAGCATCACTGGAATCTGCAATAAAGGGATTAAGAGCATCACTGATTTTTATTCGCGCCGCCGAAGTGGAAAGATTTTGCGGAACGCTCCATTGGTACGAACCTAACGAAGCATCCACGGCGTTGGCAATAGTATCGCTCCAAGTAGTACCGTTATTTGTCGAAAGCTCAATCAATAAAGTTTTGACGCTTGCATCGGCAACCCATTTTATTTGGTAAGTAGTGCCGGAAATAATAGATTCCCCTCCGTTCGGTTTATTCAAAACAAGCGAGGAAGCACTGATGGCAAACATACCTGCCGTATCGGCAATTTGTGGATATTTAAAATCCCTTAGCGAAAGCAGCGCTTCGGTTGAGCTTATCCCCGCAGGGACTTTCCACGAATATTGTTGATTTGTGCCTTTAATTCTATTGATTACATTCCACGTAGAACCGTTGTTTAAAGAGTACCTCAACTCCAATGTGTCAATGTCGCTCGTACTGTTCCATTTAATCAACAAAGTGGAGCCGGCTAAAATATTTTCTCCTTGTGAAGGCTGAGTAATTTTAATATTCGAAACAACAAACCTGCTGTCGGATGTATCGCTGATTGCACCGCTCGAATGTGAATCGGTAACTTTCACGGAATAAGTTTGTGACGTCGTGCTTGGGACTGTCCAATAATAAGAAGCGTTTCCCGACTTCTGCCGCACAATAAAGAGCCAGTTGGAACCGGCAGGGCTGTAGTACAAATCGACCGAATCCACGTTAGCCGTTGCCGACCACTTAATATCGTGCGTTGTGCCCGACTGCCATTTCTCACTCCCGTTAGGCGCCGAAAGGGCTACATTTGCAATTCTAAGAGACTGTGCACTTTCATCCGCAAAAGTGGGATTAGCCGGGTCGCTAACTTTAACGTAAATGGAATCGGAAGGAACATTTGGTACTGTCCAATCGTAAGTGCCTGAATTTGCCGCTACATTGTTAGCAATTAAATTCCAAGCTCCGTTTTTACCATCCTTGAATTCCAACTTAACGTTAGTAATACTCGAAACGGACTTCCAAGTTATTTTTTGAACGGAAGCAACTTGGAAATTTTCACCTCCGTTCGGCGATTGTAAAATCAGTGCATCTATTACAAAAGGATTGTCGCTTTGGTCCTTGATTCCCAAATTCGATTCGGCATCGCTTATTCTAATCAAACATTTATCCGACGTAATCGACGCTGGGATGTTCCAATCGTAACTACCGTCTGCCGTTGTGTTTTCAATAATCGTGTTCCACGATGTACCGCTGTTTGTGGAATATTCTATTTTAACATTAGCAATGTTCGATGTGTTAGTCCAAGTGAGTGTGGTTTTATTACCGGCATTAAGCAGCTCACCGCCGTTGGGTGATGTTACCACTACATTCCCAATCCGGAATGAGCTTGCCGATTGTGAATAGTTGCTTGTTTCCTGTTCGTCAAAAATTCGTACCATTCCCTTGTCGGTGAAAACACCCGCGGGTATTGTCCACGAATATGAAAGAGCCGAAGCACTTTGCCCCGTTACAATCGTGTTCCAACTTGAACCGGCATCCGTCGAATATTGAATTGTCAAATTATTCACTAAGGTACTTTGCCAAGTAATATTCGCAGCCTTACCGGCTTGTAAATATTCCCCGCCAATCGGAGAAGTTAATTTCAGATTTTCTATTGTAAAATCGGAACTTGAACTTGCAAAATTTTTATTGGGTAAATCTATTACACGCACCCTTGCACGATTAGTTGCAATCCCCGTCGGTACTGTCCAATCGTAAGAATGATTAGCCGCCGGTGTCGAGTTAACAATCGTAATCCAATTAACGCCTCCGTCCGTTGAATATTCCAAACTCACTTCATTGAATGTGTTTGCACCGTCCCATTTAACGGAGTAAGTTTTTCCCTCCTGGAATCTCTCGCCGCCTGTAGGATAGGTAATCACTAAACTACTAACGGAAAAAACGTTAGCACTGGAATCCGAAATCGAAGTATTGGCTGCATCTTCGATTTTAATTAAAGCGTTGTTCGTAGAAATATTAGACGGAATGTTCCAAACGTACTGTGCAACGGTAGCATCCTGGTTCGATTTAATTACACTCCAGGAAGAACCGCCGTCGGTAGAAAGTGAAATGTTAATTGAATTAACCGCACCGCTCGTCCACGTAATATTGTGTGATGAGCCTGCAAGCCAGCTTTCACCGCCGTTAGGAGCCGTAAGTTCCAAACGTTTAATTGTAAAGGCGGGACTTACCGCTCTTATGTTTGTTGAATTTTGCGATGTAGCTCTAACGAAAGCAGTTGTAGAGCTAAGTGTTGTAGGTATTGTCCAATCGTACGATTGAACCGTTGAATTAACGGAAACAATAGGCGTCCAGGACGTACCGTCGAGCGAGTATTCCAAGTCGATATTACCGGCATTGGAAGCCGACCATTTAATTGTCTTTTTACTTCCCGCCTGCCATTCGTCCCCACCGGCAGGGGAAGTAATCGACAGAATACCGATAGTAAATAAATTGTCGGATTGTGACTTAACGGCGGAATTATTAACATCAATTATCTTAACGAGCGCCGCATTGGAAGTAACGTTCGCCGGAATATTCCAAGTGTAACTTCCTGCTGAAGCGTTAACATTCTCCGCAATCGAATTAAAGGTCGTTCCTCCATCCGTGGAATAGTAAATGCTTACCAAATTAATTTGACCTGCAGTCCAAGTAACTTTCTCGGAAGTTCCTGCCAGCCAATACTCACCTCCTGCCGGGGAAGTCAAATTCAATCGTTTAATTACAAACGCCGCACTATTGTCGTAGAAGGTAAAATCGCTAACCGCCGAAGCCCTTACCATTGCTTGTGCGGCAGAAGTCCCCGCAGGTATTGTCCAATCGTAACTCCCTTTTGCGGCATCGATGGAATTAACAATCGTTTTCCAAGAGCTGCCGTTATCGACAGAATACTCCAATTTTATATTTGTCACACCGGTGCTTGTCCAAGTAATTGGGTATGTATTGTCCGCTTGCCATTCGGAGCTTGCAACCGGTGATGTAATATTTAAATTCCCTATTGTGAAAGCCGATTCGGAAGAATCGTTAACTCCCGAATTGTCTGCATCAATTAGTTTTACGTAAGCATTGGTAGTGTTAAACGTCGAAGGCACTGCCCAGTCGTAATTACCGAGTGAAGCATTAACATTAACAGCCAGTTGCTTCCAAAGCGTCCCGCCGTCCGTAGTGTAATAAATCGATATTTGATTTACCTGCCCGGCGTTCCATTTAATTTTGTTAGTTGTCCCTGCCTGCCAAACTTCACCACCGTTCGGAGAAGTTAAAGCCAAATTTTTAATCGTAAACAAATTGCTTTCGGCAGTGAATGTCGAGTCCTCGACTGAAGTTAACCTTACCTTTGCCTGATTGGAAGAAATACCGGCAGGTAGAGTCCAAGAATACTTTCCTAATCCGGCGGCAACAGAAGCGGTCACGTTGTTCCAAGATGTTCCGTTGTTTGTTGTGTAATCAATTTTTAAATTATTCAGACCGGTGTTAGTCCACTCTATTGTGTAAGTTTTCCCCGACTGCCATTGAGTGGTAGCAATAGGAGTTGTAACTGCAAGATTACCGATTGTAAACGAAGCATTGCTTGAATCTCTAATATCGTTGTCCGAAGCGTCGATTAAACGAATCAAAGCACTGCTTGTGGTAACGCCGGCAGGTAAGCTCCAATTGTAACTGCCGCTTGCTGCGTTAACATTACTTGCTACCGAAGTCCAGCTTGCACCGTTATCCGCCGAATAATAAATATTGATTTGATTAACAAGTCCGGCTGTCCATGTGATTTGCTTTTGAGCACCGCTTTGCCAAACCTCTCCGCCGTTTGGTGAAGAGACTTCCAAAAGTTTGATTTTGAAAACTCCGCTCGTATTATTAAACGTCGGGTCTTCAACGGCAGTAACTCTTATTACCGCTTGTGCGGAAGAAACATTGGCAGGTAAAGTCCAATCATATTCACCCAAGGAAGCTGCCATTGATGAAACTATTGTGTTCCAAGTACTTCCGTTGTCTAACGAATATTCCAATTTTACATTTTGAACCGAAGCGGAATTCCATTTTATTTTATTTCGCCTGCCTGCCTGCCAAACGTCCGCCACAACCGGTGAAGTAACAGCCAAATTACCGATTGAAAAAGCCGTGCCGTTTGAATCGTTTATTTGTGTATTTCCGCTTTCAAAAATTTTAACAAACGCATGTGTGGAAGAAACATTCGAGGGTAAAGTCCAAGCATAACTACCGGAGTTTGCATTAAGATTTGAAACAATCGCATTCCAATTTGCTCCGTTGTCGGTGGAATATTTAATATCAACATTTGTAACCAAATCGGAAGTCCAGGTAATGTTGTGCTGCGAGCCTGCCTGCCAAATTTCACTGCCTGAAGGTTGAGTTAACCCCAACGTCTTAATTGCAAAAAGTCCGCTTTCGGATTGCACACTCTGATCTTGCCTTGAGTAAATTCTTATTTTCGCTTGATTCGTTGCTATTCCCGAGGGTACAGTCCAATCGTATTCGTCAAGGGAAGCCGCAATCGAAGAAACCATAGTATTCCATGTTGTTCCGTTGTCGGTAGAATATTCAATGCGAACGTCTGAAATATTAGAAGAAGTCCATTTTATTTTTGATACTCTTCCTGTTTGAATTTCATCCCCGGCAACAGGAGAGACAACCGATAAACTATTTATTGTAAAGACGGAATTACTTACATCGTAAATTTTTGTATTCTGAGCGTTGACAATTTTAATCAGCGTTTTATTCCCCGCGGCAGCAGCGGGTACAGTCCAAGAATACGAACCTGCCGAGGCACTTACGTTGCTTGCAATTGAATTCCAACTTGAACCGTTGTCCGTAGAATAATAAATATTCAATAAGTTAATTAAACCGCTGCTATAATTCCACGTAATATTTTGCGTTGAGCCTACCTGCCAATTTTCACCGCCGTTCGGAGAAACGACATCCAAAGTTAAAACCTTAAAAGTCTCCGATTGTTGAACTATCCCCAAACTCGAACGAGCATCGCTAATCCTTATTTGCATCTGATTTGAAGAAATATTTGCCGGGATGTTCCACCGGAAAGTATCCGCTGCTGCGGTGGCTGAATTAGTAATTGTATTCCAACTAGTTGTTCCCATATCAGTGGAATAATCCAAGCGAACAATATCGATACTGGAACTTGCGTCCCAAACTATATCGTAACTTTTACCCGACTGCCAAATGCTATCGGCAGCGGGGATAAACATTTTAACCCAGCCTATTGTAAAGACAGCATCGCTGCTATCCAAAATAGAAGAGTTGTTCGAATCTTTAATTCTTACGACCCCTTCTTTGGTGGAAAGATTGGAGGGTACATTCCAATTGTAAAAACCGTTTGACGCCGGGTAGGAAGTGGCAATTGTATGCCAGGACGAACCGTTATTAGTTGAATACTCAATATCTACTGCATTTACTACCGAACTGCTCCATTGGATTTTTTCCGTTGTTCCGGCCTGAAAATATTCACCGCCGTTAGGAGAAGAAATCTGTAACGAATTAATAGTGAACAAATTGGACTGAGCGGAAATCTCCGAGCCTGTAATTCCATGAGAAACTCTAACAATAGAAGTTGCCGAAGAAATGTTACCGGGAATAGTCCAAAAATAAGATTGGTCGGATGCAGGAACCGAATTTTCAATCGTGTTCCAAGTAGAACCGTTATCAGTCGAATATTCCAGATTCACGACATTCAAGCCGTCGGTAGCTGTCCATTTTATTTCCTGAGTTGTTCCGCTTTTCCAGTTAGTGCTACTGCTTGGCTGGGTAACATTAATGGCACCCACCGTAAAATTCGACGAGCTCATACTGTAAATATTACTACGCGCTTCGTCCGTAATTTTAATAAAATATCTATTCGAAGGGGAATTAGGCACCGTCCAATTGTAATACAAATCGTCGGCATTAACGTTATTTACAATTGTATTCCAAGTAGTACCGTTGTCGGATGAATATTCTATTTTAATTGTACTCACGCCGCCGTGCGTCCAGGTAATTCGTTTCGATTCACCTATTGTCCACCCTTCCCCACCGACGGGTGAAGTTAATTTAAGTGAAATAATGCTGAAGTTCTGATCCGAGACATCGTTAATTTCGTGGTATTGCGAATCTCTTAATCTAATTAATCCCGTGGATGTGGGATCTGATGGAACAGTCCAATTGTAAAGCTCGGTCGCTGCGTTAACACCGGTAACAACAGTAAACCAGTTCGCACCGTTATCGGAGGAGTATTCAATATCGATTGACGGAATATTAGAACTTTGCCATGTGATGGCGTAGGAATCCCCTACTTTTAAGGCTTCCAAACCGTTAGGCGTGGTAACACTAATATTTGCAATGGTAAAAGTACTGTTGCTTTCGTCCTTAACCGTCGGGTCGTTCTCATCGGTCAATCTTATTAAAGCCTCCGAGGTTAATGTATTCGGTACCGTCCAGGCATAGCTTTCAGTAGTAGCATCAACATTATTTGCGATATTTGTCCAAGTAGAACCGTTATCGGTTGAATAATCGATTTGAATATTTAGAATCGAGCTGATATTATTCCACGTAATTGAATGGGTTGAACCTACTTGCCAGCGCTCCCCGCCGTTGGGCGAGGTCAAACTCATACTGCCAATTGAAAATGCATTATCGCTTAAATCGTAAATGGACGTATTACCATTATCGGTTATTTTAATAAGAGCATTGTTCGTAACCGCATTAGGTACTGTCCAGTTGTAACTTTGATTTGAAGCTGTTTCACTCGAACTAATTAAATTCCATGAAGACCCGTTGTTCGTAGAGTATTCCAGCTTAACAGTGGCAACGGACGAATAAGCCAGCCAGCGAATTGTTTGAATACTGTTGACACTGTAACTTTCCCCGCCGTTGGGAGAAATTAGATACACAGCACTTATTGTAAAATTAGAATCGCTTTCGTCGAAAATATTATCTGCGGGATTATCCGCATCGCTGATTCTTAATAACCCTTCCTGTGTGGCATTATCAGGTACCTTCCAACTATAGGAACCCGAAGAGGCAGCCGAAGAAGCAGTGATTGTATTCCAAATCAAACCGTTATTGGTTGAATATTCTAACTTTACATTACCAACCGCCGAGCTGTTCCAGGTAATGTTAACGGTACTGTCCACCATAAAGAAATCGCCGCCGTTAGGCGAAAGCAAGTGCAATCTCTCCACATTAAAAGTATTATCGCTAATGTCAGAAATGTTCGAATTGGTAGCATCCGTTACTCTGATTAATGCTTGATTCGAAGGCGTATTTCCTATTGTCCAAGAATAATCTTTATCCGCTTGTTGATTGCTTGCCAGGGTTGTCCAATCCGTCCCGTTATTTGTCGAAAGTTCAATGTTAACCCTTGTAACATTGGAAGATGCACTCCAGGAAATAGTTTCGGTGGAATCCGTTTGAAAATGCTCGCCACCGTTGGGAGAGACAACCGACAAACTTGCAATTTTAAAAACATTGTCGCTCACATCGTAAAAAGAAGAATTAGCCACGCTGCTAAGTCTAATGATTCCTTGCGATGTAATTATTGAGGGAACAGTCCAAGTGTAGGTGTCTAATGCAGCATTGACCGAAGCGGCAACAGTTGACCAAGAGGCACCGTTGTCGGAAGAAAATTCAATTTTAACATTTGAAATCGACGAACTTGTCCAGGTAATATTTTGCGCCGTACCTGGCTTAAATCCTTCGGCACCGTTAGGAGAAGTAACTTGCAAAGAAGCAATAGTAAAATCGGAACCCGAGGTGTCTGCAATTTCGGAACCGTACGAATCTGAAATTCTTATCCTTGCCGTTGTTGAAGAAACATTAGGTACATTCCATGTATAACTGCCGCTTGTTGCATCGGTAGCATTTGTTATTGTAAAGAAATTATTCCCGCCGTCGGTTGAATATTGTAATCTAACGTAACTAACACTGCTTGAAGCCTGCCAGGTAATGGAATAAGTACCGGAAGCAAAAACAGTCTCTCCGCCAACAGGCGAAGTAAGAGCAACGGAGCCGATTCTAAAATCGGATGAACTTTGCGAATAAATACTTGTGTTGTCTTCATTGATAATCTTGATTAACATCTGGCCGGAGCTTAAACTTGCCGGAATGTTCCATGAATAAGATTGGTCGGATGCTGTTACATTTTTTGCAATATCGTTCCAAGTTCCACCGTTGTCGCTACTGTACTGAATGGTAATGTTATTAATAGAAGAGTTTGCAGTCCAGGTAATATTGTGTGTTGTGCCCGCGCGCCAAACTTCCCAGCCAACCGGAGAATCAAGCGTTAATCCGGTAATGGTAATAGCATTGCTTACATCCGAAATATTAGTCCCCGTGTAATAATCTCTCACTCGGATAGTAATGTTATTGCCACTAAGATTTGAAGGAATCGACCAACTGTAGCTGCCGACAGACGCATTTGTAGCCGAAGTTATTGCATTCCACGTAGTACCACCATCGGCAGAATACTCAATAGCCACTACGGCTATACCTTTGTAAGTCCATTGTATTGTTTGCACGGTGGACGATTGCCAAACTTCACCCCCTGCCGGCGAAGTAACTGAAACATCCCCTATTGTAAAATTGTGATCGCTAACATCGTAAATATTAGGATTATCCAAACTTGTTACTTTTATTCTTCCCCTCGATGTAGGAATGTCGGGTACGGTAACTGCATAGCTACCGGTGTTTGCTGCAACGGAAGAAATCAACTCGTTATCGAAGCTCAACCCGCCGTTCGTTGAAAGTTCAATCTTTACATTTCCGGAAATGTTAGTAGTCCAAGTAACGGTTTGAGAGGATTGAATTTGCCAACCTTCACCGCCGTTTGGTGATGTGACTTTAATACTGCTGATAGTAAATTTATTATCGCTTTCGTCATTAACATTCGAATAATTAGCATCGCTAATTCTTACCAATACTTCGTTGGAAGGTGTGTATGGTACAAGCCATGAATAGTTACCGGAACCGGCATCAACACCGTTGTCAATTGTGTTCCAAGTAAGTCCGTTATCAATTGAGTACTCCAATAATAATCTTGTAACGTTAGTGCTTTGCCAGCTAATTGTGTGGTAACTTCCCGAGAACCATTCCTCTCCGCCATTGGGAGATGTCAAGGTCAAAGAAGCGATACTGAAGGTATCGCTGTAAGCAATATTAACAGAGGGGTTGTTGATGTCCGTGATACGTAACTGTGCCGTTGCACTCGGGTTATCAGGCACAACCCAATCGAAATAACCGAGAGCGGCGTTCTCGGAGGCAACAACATTTTCCCACAAAGAGCCGTTAGTTGTGTATTCTATTTTAATCGTTGAAATATCCGAGCTTGCTGTCCAGCGAATTCTGTAAGTATCGTAAACCTTTAATTTATTCGCCGCCGTAGGGGTATTAACATCCAACTGGCTGATTGTAAAATTCGCAGCGCTCTGCGAAATTGACGACGGGTCGTTAACATCGTAAATTCGAATTCTCGCTTCCTTGGTTGCATTGTAATTATTATGGGAAATAGTCCATTCATATCTGCCCGTACTTGCAGGAACCGAATTTGCGATAGCTCTCCAGCTTGTACCTCCGGTTGTTGAAAGCTCTATTCTTACATATTGAATTTGGGAACTATTCCAAAGGATTGTATGCGTAGATCCGATCTTCCAAGTTTCATTACCCACCGGCGAAAGCAGTTGAATTGACTTTGATTTGATTAAATCGGAATTCCCTTTTTTGTTAGATGCTTCTTTTGGGATTTGTGCAAAAACCAAACCCGTAAAAAGGATTAAAATCGCAAATAAATTAAAACCAAAGAATTTCCGATTTTTCATAATAAATATCGTCCCCTAAACTTTAATAGTTTATCTTGATAATTGGTGAAAATATTATGTAAGTATCTCTTCTGAAAAACGGCATTTTGGCTTGTGAAATGCCGAACGAAGTAAAAAATTTGAAGTCAAGCCCTATTACATTACTAAGTAAGAAATGAGCTTTAACACCCGCATAGCCGTAACCTTTTGTAATATTGTAGCTGAATTGCGTTTCAATATCGTGAATTAAAAGTCCGGTGTATTCGCTAAGACCGAAGTCAACGCTGAACATGTGTTCAAAATTTCCCGCTGGCGAAGGATTCACTTGTTGCAAATTGCTGACATTCGGGTCGAGCAAATAATGGTAAATATCGTAACTTGTAAGTCCCACGGATGCATAGAACCATCCCAAATTCATTATCTCCAAAATGTCGTTGTATCTGGCAATAAAAGAAACGAAATCTCTATTTGCATAAAACTGGGATTTATAGTTCAAATGGAAATTACTTGACTTGTAAGTTGTAATTGAAAACATTCCCGTAAAAGTTAATTCCAAATTATCCAATTTATGCGTAAACAATCTGAAAGGATTCCCGAAAACATTAAAGTAGATATTTGAGCCGGAATGGAAAATGCGTGGACCGTAAACGTCTTTGTTAAATTCAAGCATTGTCTGTTTAACAGGGATACCGAAACCTATTTCAACCGAATAGGAAAGATAGGGTTCATTATTTTTAAGATGATCAATGTAGGAAACTTCCACGCCGGGGAAAATATCGGGGTAGTACCAACCTGGGAAAAGGATGTAATCGTTCCCCCATTTGCTGAAAAAGGAAACAAGGTATTTGTTCTTATCACTTGTGGTAATACTCCAGAATTGTACTTTTGGGCTGAACAAGTTCAAGTATAAATCAAAGTTGTAAGCTTGCTTATTTCCGTACGGCTCTTTTGTTAAATCCGTGTAAGCGTAAAACTGCTCTTTCAAATCGTTGTAAATCGTATCGCCCAAAATATCTTTAATGAACACATAATCATTTATTGGGTCAAAGAAATACTCTCTTTTAATTTCGGGTTCTTTTGTACTGTCGATTGCCGCAACTTTGGTTTCTTTAAAAAATCTTAATCGGTCAATTTCGTCGTCGTAATATCGCTTTCTAAGTTCAATAAATACATCGCCGGCGTAAATATCTTGAGTCATTTTAAGTAATTCTTCTCTTGTCGGCTTTCTGCCGTTTATTAACAAGCCATTATTAACAATGAAACGGTTGTAAATTTCGCGTACGTAAATAGGGTCGGTAACATACCACTTGTTTTTCAAATCGTTAAACGCTGTGGTATTGTATTCCAGGTTCCTGTAAATTTTTTCCAGCCGCTGGATTTTTAAACTATCGCTTTCCTTTTGGGCAAAAAGGTTTGCGATAAACAAGAAAGCAAAAACTATTGTAAAAATTTTAATATTCATTTGTTCAACCCGAATTAAAAGCCAAATCGATAATTTAGACCAATCATAGTACTTTTATCATTTTCCCATTCTCTAACTTTTCTGAAAAGAGGTTCCGTAATGTAAGTAGCGGTAAATCTTACTACATGATTCGGTTTCAACTTTAATAACTGCAGCCAAAAATCAAATTTCAGGACACTGTCGTAAAGTCGCACATTCGCTGCAAAAAGCTGGTTGCCTTTAGGCACAAAATTGATAAAAAGTTTCAAATACGGTTGGAACTGATTATACACAACTTGCGTTGTTAACCCCTTGTAATAAATAGCCTTATTGACATTAAATCTTCCTATCCCAAAATCGAACCTCATTCTCAAATCTCTTTCCTGGTTCGTATTCCAATAGAAAGACATTGTTGCAAACCATTGAGTAAAAGAAAAATAGGCATAAGAACTATCCGGTCGCCCGAACTTGACATAAGGATTATCATAATTTCCCGTTCCCGAGGCGAAATAAAAATGGAGGAAGGGCAAACCAAAAGCACGTGTTGCCTTGGCATCCACTACAACTCCCGAACCTACATTTAATCGAGGTCTATCTGAAAAGATAAACGGCAAATTTGTAGCAAGGGAAGCTGTGTTTAGTCTGAAGCGCCCAAGTATTTTAGCGTCAATAATAAAATCTTTTCTTAAATTTCTTCTCGCTCCCGAAAGGAAGATCAACGAACGAATTCCGAGACTCATTGTCATGTTTTGAAACGGTAGTAAATTCAGCAACCCGTTAGTGAAATTTATTTCCGTGCTAATTGAGTTATTGTCCCATTGCATATAATCTTTGTAGAAAAACGTAAGTGTCGAAAAATCATAACTTACTTTAAAGGGACTATTGCCCCCTGCCCTTTTGGAACCTGGACGAATAAATCTTCCACCCGCACCTATCTTTTTCTGCTCCTTCGGGTACATATGCTTACTATTAACGTACTGAAAGTTTAGGAAATCAAGATTGTCCGGTGCCGAAATTCCTTTACTCTTATGAATGTTCTTATCGACGTGAATTTTCAACAAACTCTTAGGCTGCTCTTCTTTCATTAACTCTTTTACTTTATTAAGCAATTTGTTGTAAATCTTCCTATGATTAAAGTAAAGATCCTGAATATCCTCAAAATTGAGAACTACTTCAACCTTAGGCTGAGCTTCCGCTACGGATTGAAAAAACTTTTGTCCCCCTTGCGCGGAAGGGGGTGTTACTTTTTTAATAAGCAATAATACGGGGTCGTTGAAATCAATGTTCTCGGGTAAAATGATAAATTGATATTCAACTCCTTCAACCAAATCAAAATCGTAAACGCTTCCGTCTTTTTTAGGAATGCCCTGAAAAGGTTTTACATCTTCAGCTTTTAAAGGCGCAAAAGTTACTTCCAATAAATTTAAATAAGTATTGTCTTTTTTTATCTTCTCTTCTATTTTGGCAAATAATTTTTCTACCGTTTGCCCCTGGGCAAAATAGGGCAGAAGAAATATTATTAAGACAATACTCCTCAGAATACTTTTCATATCGAATTTAATAGTTTATTTTAAGAATCGGAGAAAATACAAAGTAAGTATCTGTCCGCCAAGGAATATCCTGAAGTTTAAAACCGAAAGTCTGATAATATCTAACATCAAGACCGAAAGAGTCACTAATCATAAATTTTGCTTTAACCCCAACCAACGGATAACCTTTAACGAAATTGTAAGCCATTAATAAGTCCGTATCATATTGAATTAAGCCACCGAATTTTTCAATGCCGATTTCTGAAAAGGCATAATTTGTAAATTTGTCAATAAAGCCTTTTGTTGCATCGAGGTCAATAACGCTCTGTGTTGTAGGGTCAATCTGCAATCGGTAGATATCGTGCGAAGATACGCCTAAACCGGCTTTGAACATTCCGAGGTTAAAAATATTAAATATCTTTTTTTTGTAAATTTTAAAAACAAAGAAATTTTTAAACGAATCGAATTTCAAGCTACGGTGAATTTTGTAATCCGAATACTTGTAGTTGAAAACGTTGTAATCTAATTCAAAATCAAGGAAGAAATTTCTAAAATTTGGGAAGAGAGTTTTAAATGGTTGACCGGAAATCCTAATGTAGAAATCCTGCCCCGACTTAAAAAGTTTTGTCAATTTCGGTAAGGTCGATAAGTATGGAGTATTGGAGGGCATTCCCACACCTGCAGAGACTTCATAGGTATAATCGTCCAAGTCACTGGCAACCACATCGTAATAAGTAAGTTTCATTCCCATAATGTAATTTCGCAGATGCCAACCTGGTAAACCTATCTCGTCGCAACCCCATTTGCCGAAAGCTGAAATTAAATATTTGTTCCTCCTTTGTGAAGTTGTTGACCAAAACATAACATTGGGTTCTAACAAATCGAGATAAAGATTAAAATAGTAACCGGCTTTGACGTCGAATATCTTTTTTGTAATTCCGCTGAAGAAATAACTTTTAGCCTGAATTTTTTTGTAAAGCCTGTTCCCTATTATGGATTTCAAATAAAATCCGTCATCAACTGAATCGACAAGTAATCGGGGATTTTGCTTGGAAATTTCGGAGTATGGCACAAAAGCAAAATATTCAATTTCATTATCGTAATATCTTTTTCTAAGAAGAATAAGAACATTCCCAGATTGAATTGCAAAGGTTTTCTGCCTTATTTCATCTACCGAAAGTTTCCGTCCCTTCTCACGTAGAGCATCGTGTACAATAAATCGATTGTAAATTTCACGGACGAGCATCGGGTCGGAGATAATCCATTTGTTTTTAAGGTCGTTGAAAGCCAAAGTATTATATTCAAGATTCGAATAAACATTGATCAACTTACTTAGTTCTATATCTTTTTTATCTCCTTGCTGGGCAAAGATACTTATTGAAGTTCCCAAAATTAAAAATACTATTACGGTAAAGATTTTAGCTTTCATTCTTAAACTCCCAATCGATATCTTATTTGAAACATTATGCCGTTTTTATTTTCCCAAGGATTTAACTTTCTACCCACCGGCGGAGCTAAATAAATAGCTTCTGCTCTCACCGAATGCCGCTCGGATATTTGAACTATCCGAAACCATCCGGTAATTTTTGGACGGCTTTGATAGGACCTAATGCCAACTCCGAACAACCCCCTTCCGCTGGGTGCAAAATTAAAATAAAGAGCAACAATAGGAGAAAATTTTTCCTGAACTAATTTAGTTGATACCCTCGCACCTGCAGCATTGAACTGCGCTTGCCAAATATCATGATAGCCGGCACCGATGTCCATTTTAAATCGCGTCAATCTTTTATCACTGCCATCCCAATAAAAAGACATTGTATAAGCAAATTGGCTAAAGGAATAAAATGCAGTCGGAATTCTGTTTACATTCACAATCGAATACGGATTGTCAAAATTTTGCTCTCCTACATTTAGATAAAGATTCATAAAAGGTAATCCGAAAACGCGAGTAGTTTTAATATCGGCAAAGAAAGATGTAATCGTATTTAGCTTCGGAGGATCACTCATAATTAAGGGGAACTTGTTAACAATATCAACGGTTCTGGCCTTTATTTTTAAGCCGACTTTAGTATCGATGAAGAAAGCTTTGTTCGCACCCTTCTCTTTATTTAATTCCAAAAGGATTCGTGCCCCACCGGAGAAGTTCATTCCTTCCCACGGAAGAAGATTCAATAATTTTTCTTCCGTACTGAATTCAATGCTGGCGCCACCACCAAACTTAAAATCCATCCACGGAGCATAGGAAAAAGTAAGGGAAGAAAAGGAAGCATCCACTCTGAACGGATAATTATTTCCGCCACCACGATGGAAAGCTCCTGTTATTCTCTTTTTGGGATAAGGGTACCATTGGTTGTAATTTGCTCTTGCAAAATTTAGGAAATCAAGATTATCCCGCGCGGAAATTCCCAAAATGGTTTTAATACTTTTATCGGGTTTTATCCCCAACAAACTCTGAATACTTTCTACTCCGTTATTCCCAATATACTTCTTCATAAAACGATACAAGGCAAGATATTTCCTCGGATAATTATTCTTAAGAAAATACAAATCCGAGAAAGTATATTCCATTGTTGTATCTATCTGGGGTTTACCACCAGCAGCAAAGAATTTTTTCCCTGCTCCTATTTGTTGCTTTATTTTATCGACATACACAATCACATTCGTATCAATGCCAATTCCTTCCTTCAAAAATACTATACGATATGTTACTCCATCGTCAAAATCCATTCGGAATGGTTTTTTATCATCGGGTTTGGGTAAAAAGAATAAAGAACTGTCCTTAACCTCAGTAGGAGCAAATGAAATAAAATAAAGGTCAAGATATTTTTTGTCTTTTTCTAATTTCAAATCAATTTTATCAAGCATATCTTTAATCGACTGCCCGTACAAATTAGAAAAGACAAATAATCCTAAAAATACAAATAATAACTTTTTCATAATTATCCGTTATTTAATTATTGTAGTAGGTTTAAAATCCTTTACAACCCTTCCGAATTGAGTGTTAAATTCAACGTGTAATTTTACATTGTCCAGCTGTCCGCAATCTTCAATTAAATTTAATTGATCTTGATTAAAATCAATGTAAACATAAGTAAATACACCTGCTGGCATAAAAGTCTTTGCAACTATTAAACCGTCAGGATCGGAGCGTATAATTAAATTTCTAATTCTTGGAGCAACAAAAACATAATTACCGTCCGGGGTAGAAGTGCCATAGGTAAACAGCAATTTTTTCACGCTCTCGTTGTAAACCGAAAGAACAACCGGAGTATTTGTTTTCACATCTGATTCAACCCAATCGCCGAAATAGTTTATTGAAGGAGCTTTTAATTCAACAACCCACTCCGATTTATGAGGCTGATTGTTACCGTTTTCATGGTAAGAAAATTGCTTACCGTTGTAATAACCTTTAATAGTAAGTTTTTTACCGACATTACCCAAATCCTTAAAAACGGTATCCAAAACTACAATAGAACCTCTCCCTTTTTGAAGCACTTTCCCGGCAGGGCTGAATATTTGATACGAATATTTATTCGGGTCGGGAAACTCTATTGTTGCAAAAGAAAAAGTTTCTTTCTCACTAAAATAATAGACACCTTTTTTACGCAACTTTATTTTCGCTGCCATTGTAGGGTAATCAACAATCACCAAATATTTTGCAGGAATAACGTGGATACGTCTATTTTCATCCTTAATTTTGATTTTGGCATCCAACAAATATCTCCCGGGTTTTTCAATAGCATCCCTAAAAGATATTTGTACTGTCACTCCTCTTCCGCCGCGAACTTCCTTTTTAAATTCCGACATTTTAGGTGATTGCCACATTTTTGCAGCTTTGCGAACAAAAGTTCCGTTTTCGTCGAGTATATTTGCATCAACCGCAATCCCAAGAATATTTTGGAGTACAATATTCCTATCGCTTGGGATTTTAAACTTCTGCAAGGTAACTACTCTTAACGTATCAATAATTTTGCTCCCCTTTTGTGCAAAAAGTACAAAAGGAGTTAAAAAGCTTAAAATGAGAATCAACTTTCTCATAACTGCCTCGCAATTTTTTATTTAACTATAGAGACCACTTGGCTGCTTTCTTTCTCAAGCCGCCAATTCTTTTAGCATTAACTGTAAAATCAACAGTGTTGCTCTTTTGATTTAAATTAGTATTCCCGATTTGTTTCTTCAATGCTTTTAACAGCCTGTCAGGCAAATAATCGGGTAATACACGTTTAACTTGACAATATGCTTGGAATTTGTATTTCCCAGGCTTCCTGAATTGAGCCGCAAAAATAGCGTTCCCACCTTGTTTGATTATTTTAAAATGATTGTTCACTTTGTTTGTATCGCTTGTGACCCCTCCGGCAGGCCAGCCCAATGGTTTTGGTGATTTGGGTGCAAGGGTAATAACAAATTCAACATTTTTCTTTTCTTGATCGGAATATAATCCGAGGGGCGTCATAACCACTTTCTTCGGTGTTTTATTGCCTAAATTGTAATCCGAATAGAGCTCCGGAACAGATAAGAGTATTGGCTTTTTATAAATTTGAGCCAATGTAGTAAGCATTTTGTCACGTATTTGATTCTCCGCTTCCTGTAAATCGTCCCTTTCCGTAATAACAATGAGGAGCTCTGTGATTAGAACTATATACATTACGAAATATACCATGTTCTTTTTCACGACTTAAAACCTCCCGTTAATTAATTTTGTGATAAGGCATCTTTCATTTTTTTAAGAGCTTCTACATTGGATTCTTGAATTCTATTAATTCTTCTATTAATGTTTTCAAATTCATCTAAGAAACTTCTAATCATAACTTTCTCTTCGTTGGAAAGTTCTTTGATTTGTTCAACTTCTTCTTTAAAATCAGGCAAAGAAACCGTTATCGGCTTTTCGGTCGGTTCCGGAGTTGCACCATGTCCGCCGTGTCCGCTATCCTCGGGAGTAAAGAAAGTAACAGTACCCAGAATTAAAAGAAGAGAAAATTCCAATAGCAAGCCGATAAGAACAACGTAAGGTGAAAGTTTTGCCCCTTGGGGGTCAAGTAGAAAGTCAGGCAAAAGATGAAGTTGACCAACTAAGCTACCCAAGCCTCTTAGCCCGACAACAACAATAAGAATTGCTGCTCCCATATAAACAAACCCCATTACGTTGTTTGAATATTTGGGGATGAAGGTGTAAACCATGTAACGCCCAATAGCGGTTTTCGGTTCATTGAATTTTCTGTGTGTCACTTTGGTATCTCCTATTTTGTTAACGTTATAGTTTTATTAACAATTAAGTTCTAAGTAATTTAATAATAAAAACATGAATATATGAAAATATTAATAAAGTTATGTGATTTATTTCACTTAATAAAATATTATTTCTCAAACCACTCAAAAAATTCTTTTAATGCTTCCCGCCTTTCAGGAGGGAGATAATAAAAGTTAACACCGCGCGGAGTTATTTCCCAAAACTCTTCTACAGTAGTAGTATAAATTAATTCATAAATTCGATTAATCCTTTCCCTCGGCTCTACTTGCATATCTTCGTAAATTAATCTTGCCAGTTTACGTTCTCCTTGCAACAAATAAAAACCGGCTAATTTAACTTGCGCTATCCTTACACCAATAAGCGACATTTCATTAGAATGGTTAGTATCCTCAATCGGTTGATCCAAATTTAAAAATACTAATAATAATTCCCTAATATTAGGCACCTTTTTTTTGTAAGCCAATTCGTTAAGCAAACACAAATCATGAGCGGTGGTTTCCAATATAAATAAAACCCCTTGTTTTTGAGCCTCCAAAGCGTAATATTTAAAATAAAAAGCAATCTGTTCTACTTTTAGCGGATTAACATCCAAAAGTTTTTCCCCTATTACTCTGTAATGTTCCAAAGCATTAAAAGCCGAACGCGGATCGTGGTCATTAATTGCAAAACGCAAGTACGAATTAAAATATCTAAAAGTACATTCCAAAGCACCGTCGTCATGGAAGCTAATAGTTTCCTCACCTATTAAACCCGAATTTAATAACACACCTGCAGCAACATCCCTCAATGTTCTCCTTGAAATATTGAAAAGCAAATCATATGCCCTGAAAACTTTCCTTTCGACAAACGTTTTGGATTTTTCAATTCTGTCAATTACAAATTCGGAGTAGGCGGAAAAATCAGGGTCTAAATATTCTTTCCCCGAGCGCAAGAACCACTTTGCAGGGAAAGAATTTTTCATCCTTAAATAATCAACGGTTAATTCCTTCAAAGAAGTAATACATAAAATGGAGACGGCACTATCACCTTGTGTTACCGAGTTGATGCCTATATCTCTGATAAATTCTATTCTATCGTAGAACTCGTTTCTTAAATTTTCAATCTCGTTGTCCATAGCAGGGGGCAATTGCTTTAATATTCTGTTCGCTTGCCGTTGAACCAAAGAAATAAAATTCTTCGGTTGCAAGAAATTAAATACATAATACAAATGAGGAATCACAATAAGCAGACTAATCATTATTAAAATCAAATCGAAGAATACACTCCAGTAAGGTATAAAATCCTCTGTTATGGTATTTACCACAAGTATTGTATTTGAAGCGGTTAAAACAAAAAGTGTTACAACAAAAATGTTAATCTTGTTTAGAATAAAGAGTATCATCACGTTTGAAGAATACTTATTGGCAGCTAATTCCGCAATGATTGCCACTGCTGTTAATTCTACTCCCAAAACCGCTGTTACTACTTCTCCCAAACCGCCGAGTGTATTTGTAAGATTGCCCGGGTCGGTTGCAAACACGCCTTTGAACGGATGTTCTCCGCTGACAAACAACAAACGGTCAATAAATCTGTTGATAAAATAAATAATAGCACTAATGACAACAAGTGAGATGAAGAGTTTTAAATATGTCCGGTAAGTTTTCTTCTTGCCTTCAATCAAAATATATTTTACTCCGTATTTTCAATTATTTTAAAATAATAAAATAATTTTAATCCTGAAAGAAATTTGAAAACAGTTTATTTTCAAATAGAAGTTTTTTAGTTTAA
>WFQV01000097.1 GCA_015486905.1 Melioribacteraceae bacterium
ATAGATGCACCTCCGGGTACGAGCTGCCCTGTGGTTGAAGCAACTGAGGATTCTGATTTCATTCTCCTTGTTACAGAACCTACACCATTTGGGCTGAATGATTTACAACTTACTGTAAGCGCCGTAAGAGAGATGAACATTCCTTTTGGCATTGCGATAAACAAGGCAGAAGAAAAAAGTACATTGATAGAAGATTATGCAGAAAGGGAACAAATCCCGATTTTAGGAAAAATTCCATTTGAAAGGAAGATCGCTGAGCAGTATTCAAAAGGAGTACCTGTAATTTATAGCCTGGATAACGGAAAAGAAATTTTTGCGGAAATCTATACAAAAATAAGGGGAATGGTTAAAAATGAAAAATAGAGCAAACGAAATAGTAATTCTTAGCGGTAAAGGTGGAACCGGAAAAACTACACTTACGGCAAGCCTCTCGAAGATGATAAAAAACAAAGTAATAGTTGATGCCGATGTAGATGCATCCGATCTATTCATTTTGCTTAATCCCGAAGTTAAAAAGCAGGAAAAATTTAGAGGAAAATCAGTTGCAGTGATTAATCAGGAAAAATGTACTCACTGTGGGCTGTGTGAAGAATATTGCAGGTTTGATGCAATTCATCAAGACAAAGAAGGGAATTTCACGGTAAATTTCTACAAATGCGATGGATGCGCACTTTGCACATATGTTTGCCCCGTAGGTGCAATTAAAATGAGTGAGGAAATAGTAGGTGACTGGTACATTTCAAAGACAGAATTCGGAGATATGGTGCATGCTCGTCTTATTCCCGGTGCAGAGAACTCGGGAAATCTTGTTACAATGGTAAAACATCAGGCACAGCTTATGGCAGGGGAAAAAGGATTAAACCGTATTATTATTGATGGCCCTCCAGGGACCGGGTGCCCTGTTATTTCTTCCCTTTCAGGCGCAAAGTACACAATTATCGTTACCGAACCCACACTGTCAGGCATACACGACTTGGACCGCATATTAAAAATTGCCGAACAATTTAAGGTAGTACCTAAAATAGTAATCAACAAGTCAAGTTTAAATAATGAAAACGTTTCCAGAATAGAAAAGTTTGCTGAGGACAACAATATAGAAATAATAGGAAGGATTCCTTTCGACAAATGTGTAGTGAAAAATTTAGAGAAGAAACTCACACCAATTGAAGGGAATTGCGGAGAAGTAAAGGCGGAAATAGAAAAAATCGCAAAATTTACGGAAAGTATTTTTTAATACTCCTTCAGCTCGTAGAGATTACCGTCAGAATCCTTTATAAAAACCAACTTGTCCTTTCCGATTCGCTCCTTCTCGTAAACCCAAAGCCCGAATTTTCTTGCACTGTTAATTATTCCTTCCCTGTTCCTTACGGCAAGTGCAATATGATTTAATCCTACATAATGGAATTTCTTTCCGATGAATACTTCTATAAAACCATTTTCAAGCGCATAAAACAGAACATCATAATTTTCCTTCATCCCGAATATTTCTTCGGATAGCTTCTCATCCAATGTATACGTCCTTACGCTTTTAAGGTGCAAAATTCCCTCGAAAAAGAATTTTGCATTCTCTAACTTCGTCATTTGGACAGCACTGTGCAAAAATTTCATTTTCTCCCCACCTTCTCGAAAAATAAAAATCTTTTCAAGTAAAATTCATAAATCTTATAAAACCCAGCCTTTGTAAAGGCCCTAATCGAAGGAGTATTCTGGCTTTCAATCTCCACGTTTGCATATGTAAACCCCCTATTTTTGAAGAAATCAGCGACAAATTTTACTTCCCAATACACAGCGTTTAATCCCCTAACCTCTGGAAATGTAAAGCAATCATAAAAATATATTTCTCCCTCAGGCAACGTAAAAAACTGAAAAGTTTCTCCTGAATATGCAAAAAAACAAAAAGAAGCAAGCTTGCCGTTAATAAAAGAAACTACAATATCGCTTGTATAATTCAAGCGTTCCTTAAAAACCCGGAGCTTTTCAAAACCAAAATAAGCCCTGATTTCCCTTTTTATAGTTTCATCAAGGTCCCAAAATGTATAATAAATCTTGTTTTCAATCTGCACTTTCTTGGGTGCAGTACGAACATTATTTAAAGGAAGTTTATAATGATAAACAACTTTATATTCGTAAATACTTCTCGTAAGAAGTTTAAAAAATGTATTTGGTCCAATGCGAAACAGCGTGCAAAAAAGTAATTTAATTCTCTTCATATTTTATTATAATATCTGTATGGAAATAACAAAAGAAGAATTTGAAAAGCTTGTAGAAAATGCTATGGAAGAAATCCC
>WFQV01000098.1 GCA_015486905.1 Melioribacteraceae bacterium
CCCAAGGAAAAACATCCTGACGTTTCATTTAAAGACTTGGTTGTCCCAATAGAGTCTGCGCTCAACGCCGTTGTAAATCTCAGCGAAAATGAAGAGTTAAAAGAGACAACCGTCTTTCTAATAAAAGAAAAAGTTACGGAGAAATTTCAAGATTATTCGGAGCTTCTTAAAGTTAAAACTTCCGGAATTTCATTGCTTGAATTTATTGAAAAAATTTTCCCAATAGATACTCCTCTTTTTGAACATGCAAATGTTATTGGTGCAATTACAAAATTTTTGGAATACGCTCCTTTACAGCAAAATATTTTCCCCCTGCCGTTTAACGGGGTATCTGTTCATAACCCCGATTCACTCGAGAAAGAAAACAACTATTTATTTAAAAATTAAACTTTAGGAGGAAAAATGAAAACCTTAACTTTTTTAATGACATTATTTCTTGTGCGGGCATTCTTTGCCCAGGGCGCAGGCACGGCGATTCAATTTGACGGGTCTGACGATTACATTTTAGTAAATGATAATGCATCTCTGGATATTGCAGGTAATTTGACTTTAAGTGCATGGTTCAAAGTAATTGATAATACAAATTACAACAACCTTGATGACAATTTTGATGATAATTCTACCGATCTAAAAAAATGGTCGAAATTTTCCGACGACTATTATAGCGCAACCGAAACCTCTCAATTATTGTGGATTACATTGGGAAATACAAGCGGGAATACGGCATTTGCCGGATACACGTCAAAAAACAAGTTCTTTCTAACGGGAGATTTTGACGTTAAGGTACATTTAAATATCAAGAATACTACTATCGGAAGCGGAAGTTGGGAGAATAACAATTTTGCCATACATTCCACAGACGGTAAATCGTGGAACTTTTGGGTAAGTATAAATTATTATTCTTACAATTTAAATTATCAAAGTAATGCCACAGGCGATAGTAAGGTCGATGGTGGAGGTGCGACATCTGATGATATTACCGTAGAATTTGTACGTTCGGGAGATGTAATAACTTGTAAAGGTTACGATGATAACGGAACAACATTAGAATACACGCGGGTTTTTGATACTAAGAGTTCCGCTCCGGTTTGGGTAGAGTTATCTTGTAATGGAAATGGTACCACTGGCGGCTATGCTACTTTCAACAATTTTGATGTTTTAGCGGGCACTGTTGTTCCTTCAATCTTCCAAAAAGAAACGGATGCTTATGGTTTGTTCGTTAGTCAAGGAGATATTGTTTCGCATATAAACGGTGCTTTTGTAAATAAAACGGGTTCGTTCGGCGCATCGTGGAACCACATTGCTTTGATTTACGATCAAACGGACGAGAAATTATACTTAAACGGAGTTCTGTTTAATTCAGTTTCAAAAACGGGAGCTGTGCCGACTGGCAGCAATGACCTATTTATTTCAGGATTATTTAACGGGAATCTTGATGAAATAAGACTTTGGGACGTTGCTTTAACAGAAGATCAGCTTAGAGCGACAATGTGTAAAAAACTAACTTCTACCAATTTGCCTTCGGGATTAAACTGGACGGATTTAAAAGGCTATTGGCGAATGGATGAAGGAAGCGGAACTTCAACCGGAGATAACAGCTCAAATAGCAATAACGGCGCTTTGACAAACGGACCAACTTGGGTAAATTCCGGCGCCGCAATTGGCGATGCCAGCGCTTACGATTACACAGGCACAGGTCCCGGCGATTTTTCGGCTACAATTTCGCATTCGAATGGAGACCAGCTAACCGCTACCGGAGACGGCGGCACTGTTCAGGGAATTCAGGTCTATCGGGTGGATGCTACTCCGAACCGAACCGGAGCAACAGCTCCTCCGGGTTTTACTCTCTACACAGATAGATATTGGGGAGTTTTTGAAGTAGGAACAAACCCCTCCTACACAGTTACTTATAACTACAATGGTTATTCGGGAATAAGCGATGAAAGTAAATTAGCGCTTGTTTCCAGAACAGACCTCTCGGATGATTCTTGGAGCGATGTAGCAGCAACATTGGATACTACGGCAAAAACGCTTACAAGAAGTAATAGAGCAGGTACGGAATACGCGCTTGCGAATAAAGACGCTACTTATCACGGAGCGGGACATGCGATAAGTTTTGACGGAACGGATGATTATATCGATTGCGGTAACGGAAAAAGTTTGCAAATCACCGGTGCGCTTACACTGGAAGCTTGGGTTAAATTAACGGCAACCTCTTCTTGGGACGGAATAATTAGTAAAGC
>WFQV01000099.1 GCA_015486905.1 Melioribacteraceae bacterium
CGTAAATAATGACAGTCCAATGGGCTCCGTTATCTGTAGTCAAAAAAGCACCACGTTCTGTTCCGGCAAAGATATAACCATCTTTTACTGCAAAAGACGTTACAAAAGTATTATATGGAATTCCGTTATTAACAGCGGTCCAATTTGCTCCATTATCCGTAGTAAGAAACACTCCGCTTGAAGTTCCGGCAAAGATATTGCTGCCGCTTACGGCTAAAGCTAATACATTAGTATTTGTCAGACCGTTATTAACAGCAGTCCAATGATCTCCATTATCTGTAGTGATAAATACGCCGCCATTTGTTCCGGCAAAGATATTGCTACCGCTTAATGCAAGAGACCGGACACCCGTATTTGCTGGCATTCCGTTATTAACCGCAGTCCAGTTTGTGCCATTATCTGTAGTAAGAAACACGCCTCCCCCATCTGTTCCGGTAAAAACATTGCTGCCGCTTACTAAAATAGACCGGACAGCAGTATTTGTTGGCAATCCGTTATTAACCGCAGTCCATTTTGTGCCGTTATCTGTAGTGATAAACACACCTCGGGCCGTTCCGGCAAAGATATTGCTGCCGCTTACTGCAATAGACCCGACAACAGTATTTGTTGGCATTCCGTTATTAACAGCGGTCCAATTTGCTCCGTTATCTGTAGTAAGAAATACGCCGCTTGAAGTTCCGGCAAAAATATTGCTACCGCTTACGGTTAAAGCTAATACATAAGTATTTGTCAGACCGTTATTAACAGCAGCAGTCCAATTTGCTCCGTTATCTGTAGTAAGAAATACGCCTCTGCCGTTTGTTCCGGCAAATACAATACTATCTTTTACTGTAAGAGCATTTACATATTTACTTGTCAGACCGTTATTAACAGCAGTCCAATGAGCTCCGTTATCTGTTGTGAGAAATATGCCACTGTTGTCGGTTCCGGCAAAGAGATTATTGCCGCTTACTGCAAGAGAAATGAAAAAATGTCCCTTAGGTCCATTTGTTCGCACCCATTGTGCTTGTAACGTTGCAATTGAAATAACAAAAAATAAAAGTAAAAAAAACTTTTTCATCTTACCCTCCAGATTTGTAATGACATTTACATAACTGTAAAAATTTTATCCGGAAATGAAAAAAACAAACGCAGTTAAAAATATAAAACTTATTTACGGACCTCTCTCGTATATTATTAAGAGATAAAATTTTGTTTTGCGAAACTACTACCACATCAACCTTATGGTGATTTAATTGGGTTACGAGTTTGTTATTTATTTTTATTATCGAATTAAAAAAACTCGGTTTGCTTTGCCCTATGTGTTTAATTGCCTCCTGCATTCTAAAGTCTTCTGAAACTTGTTCAAAATTAAAAAGATAAAATTAAAATGTCAATAAAATATTAAGCTGTTTGGCTATATGAAAAAACTCTTTAGTTGAGAGTAACAAGTCGTAAGTGATAAGTCTTAAGTAACGAGTCTTAAGCCACCCGTTTTCAGCGATCAGTTCCCAGCCCTCATAAAATAATTCCTTCACCCGAAACTTTTCTTCCACAATGAATGACGTCCCGCCGCAGGCGGGGCAAATGACAAATCACTTAGTAACGAGTAATGAATAATGCGTGACGAGCGAATCTCACAACGAGTGCCTTTGATTTACTTCTGCTTCACAAAAAATTTACGAATTTAAAAGCTGTTCTCCGTCAAACTTCTTGCTTGTCACGGCGTAGTCCCGATTTATCGGGACGAAGACGGACGTCTTACTTCTCGCGTCTGGCGATGTACGATTAACGAATACTCGAATAACGAGTGACAATAACTATTATCTGTTTTATCGTCACGATGTTGGTCACCATTACAGAAATACGTCATCATTACGGAATAACTGTAAATTTAACATCTTTCTTATCAGGGACTAAGAAATCCCATAACTTCTTAAAATAAAATAAGTTACACAAATTGCAAAAATTGGCACGGAATTTATTATTTGTTAAGTGAAAAATTTGAAAACAACAACAAAATAAGGAGGTGGTAAAAATGACGTTAGTAAGATTTGAACCGATGAAAGAATTTGAAAGCATCACCGATCAAATTCAGAAATATTTTGATGATTTACCTTTAATGTTCTCCGGAAGGCACGACGGATTTTCTCCGAGAATTGACATCTCGGAAGACGAAAAACACATTTACGTAGAGGCTGAAATTCCGGGAGTTAAAAAAGACGATTTGAAATTAACTCTCGAGGATAACATTCTTACAATCGAAGGCGAGAAAAAGGTTGAGGAAGAAAAGAAAGACAAAAACTTCTTCCGCAACGAAAGAGTTTTCGGCTCTTTCAAACGTGCTTTCACTCTTCCGGTTGAAGTAAACCCGGACAAAATTGACGCAAAATTCGACAACGGTTTACTCCACGTTACTTTCGACAAATTAACCGAAGAACACAAGAACGAAAGAATAATTAACGTTAAATAAAAAGTTTAATAAATAAGGAGGTGATTAAAATGGCAGAAGTAAAGGAAGCTGTCGAAAAGAAAGAAGAAAAATTATCGTGGGACGAGGCTCTTGAAAAAGAAGCTTGGATTTCCCCGATGATTAACATTTACGAGACCGACGACAATTACCACCTGGAGGCTTTTATGCCGGGTGTCGGTAAGGACGATATTAAAATCAAATACGAAGACGGCAGTCTTGTGATTATGGGACGCATTAACTTCAACGAAGTAGTTGATAGAAAATACATTCTGAGGGAGATGGAAATCGGAAATTACTACAGAAGATTAAATCTCTCGGATACTATCGACGACAGTAAAATAGAAGCTCGTTTTGAAAACGGCGTTTTGAATTTGGTTCTTCCTAAGCATGAAAGAGTTAAGCCTAAAGTTATTAAGATTAACTAATGTTTAACAAAATAGGAGGAATGAACGATGGCACTCGTAAAATGGAATCCGGCTAAAGAGCTGTTAAATATGGAAAGAGAATTTAACCGTATGTTTAATTCTTTGAGCTCGCGCTTCGGTTTAAGGGAAGATGAAGATGAGGATTTTGAAAATGCGGTTTGGATGCCTTTGACCGATATTATTGAGGAAGATGACAAATACATCTTGAGAATGGACTTGCCGGGCGTTGAAAAGAAGGATGTTAAAATCAGCTACGCAAACGGCGAACTTCAAATTAGTGGTGAACGGAAACAGGAAAAGGAAAGCAAGAATGCTACTTTCCACAGAATAGAAAGAGCTTACGGAAAATATTACCGCTCGTTCGCATTGCCCGAAAAGATTCTTGAGGATAAGATTGAAGCCGAATTCAAGGACGGCGCATTGACAATCACAATCCCGAAAGCCGAAGAAGCAAAACCCAAAGAAATTGAAGTTAAGGTTAAATAGGAGAGACTTAAACGTCTCTCCCTCTTTTTTTTATTTTAAAAAAAGGAGGCACGGGAATGTTAAGAGAAACTGAAAATTTCGAAGAGATGTTTGACTCTTTCTTTGAGGATTTTGAAAATATTTTCGAAGGCAGAGAAAAGGGAGCCAACCGGAGAAACATTCCTCGAAATTATTCTTGGACGCCTTTGACGGATATTTACGAGGACAACAATTTTTTTAAATTTAAAATAGATTTACCCGGTGTGGAGAAAGAAGATGTTAGTATTAAATATTCAAACGGCACGTTAACCGTACAAGGTGAAAGGAAACCCGAGCAGGAAAGTGACAATTTTAAATATCACAAAATTGAAAGAAAGTACGGTAAATTCTACCGCAAGTTTGATGTTCCTCAGGAAATAAACGAGGATGAAATCTCTGCGGAATTTAAAAACGGACAGCTTACGATTCTGCTGCCCAAAGAAAATTTACAAAAATCAAATGTGGTCGAAATTCAAGTTAAATGAATATTTACCACCTTTTGGAGAAACCGAAATTTGCAACTTAGAAGAATTTGTTTTGTATAAGCGACGACAATTGTTTTAACTTAACGGAGGTTTAGAATGAATAGGAAATATCAATTACCCGGATTTGTTTTGATTCTAATTGGAATTATTGCCGGAGCGTTAATCTTTTCGAACATCGACAGAAGCGTGGCTAATCAAGTTTTTGCTTACGACCATTCAATCGATACACTTAAAACGGCAAACGAAAGACCCATCCGCACCTTGAAGGATTTTAATAAAGCTTTAATTGACATTGCAAAAGCTGTTAACCCCACGGTAGTTACCGTTTTTACAAAAAAAGTTTACAAGGTTCACCAAAATTTGTTAGACCCCTTCTTTAATACCCCGTTCGAGGATTTCTTCGGCGATTTCTTCGGTAACAGAGGCAAAAGACCTCAACCGAAAGAAAAAGAATTTGTTCAGGAAGGAATGGGCTCGGGTGTAATTGTTTCTTCGGACGGTTACATCCTTACAAACAATCACGTGGTTAAAGGAGTGGATAAGGTTAAGGTAAGATTAATTGACAAGAGAACGCTCGATGCCAAAGTAATAGGCACAGACCCCAAGACCGACATAGCACTGATTAAAATTGACGCTAAAAACCTGCCCGTTGCAAAACTTGGCGATAGCGACAAACTTCAAGTGGGCGAAATGGTATTGGCAATCGGAAGCCCGTTGAACCCGAATTTAGACCACAC
>WFQV01000100.1 GCA_015486905.1 Melioribacteraceae bacterium
AAGGAAAGTTAGCTTGATTACAGGTTTAAAAACATTAGCGAAAATTTGCGTAATTAGCGGCTAAAAAATAAACAGATGAAGCCGACATGTCTAAGCTTAAAACACCCAAGTGAATGATGAATGCGGGAGAAATAGATTGATTGCATGGCTGGATGATTGGATGGTTGGATGAATGGATGGAATGAAAGATGCAATTTGTAAATTCTATCACTTAAACAGCTATTTTAATTGTAGAAATAAGTAATGCACAAATAAAAGGAAAGTTAGCATGATTACAGGTTTAAAAACATTAGCGAAAATTCGCGTAATTAGCGGCTAAAAAAAAGATGAAAAATTTTGATGTGAATGTAAAAAGTTACCGCGCAGATATTGAAAAACGTTTGAGAATACTTTACCGGAAAGAGATTCTTTTGGCTTCTTATTCCGCTGTCATCAAGTTAATGGGCATTTTCGGCGGCGTGCTAATTCTTCTTGAAATACTTGAAATCTTTTTCAGATTTAGTTCGCCGGTGAGAACCTTTTTCTTTTGGGGCTTCCTTTTTATTCTTGCTTTTTCTTTAGTGTTCCTTTTAGCGAAAGATGTTTTTTTAAAATATAAAATATTTAAAAGCATCGATTATTACCGCCTTGCTGAGGTAGTGGGCAAGAAATTTACACAAATAAAAGACGAGTTAAAAAACGCACTTCAAATTTTAAATTCGGAACAAAATGGTGTTTCCAAGGAATTAACGGAAGCAGCGTTTAAAACAGTTTACGAAAAAGCAAAAAATTTGGATTTCTCCCGCGCCGTCGAAATGAAGTACGCTGTAAAAGATTTTATTTTTGCTGCGCTCTTCATTACTCAAATTTTAATTACCATCGCAGTTCCGGGTTTCCGTAATGCCTACAAGCGTTTGAACCAATATTATCGGGAGTTTAAGGAGCCGCCAAAATTTGTTTTTGTTGTTAGCCCGGGAAATAAAACAATTACCAAAGGGGTCGATTTTACCGTAACAATTAAAGTTAAAGGTGAGGCGCAAAAGAATATTATTTTAAAGAAGAAATCCGAAGAAGATTACGAATTTGTCGGCTTCAAATTAAAAGTGGATTCAACAGGGAAGTTCAAAAAGAATTTTTACTCTGTTTCCGCTTCGTTCAAGTATTTTATTACTGCAAAGGGCATTCGCTCCGATACTTTTTTCGTTAAGGTCATTAACCGTCCGGTAATAACAGGCTTAACTCTTAGGGCGTTTCCACCGGCTTATTCAAAACTACCTGTGGTTGTACAAAAAGACAACGGTAACTTCAACGGGCTTCCCGGTACCCTTCTTAAACTTTCAATTACTTCTTCCAAGCCCCTTGATTCCGCCTTGGTATTGTTAGGCAGCGGTAAGTTTAGGCGGATGAAAGTCAATAATAACAGCGCTTCCGCGAGCATTCGTGTTTTGAAGAATATTAATTACCGTTTTAGAATTATTGATACCGACAAAATAGAGAACGTTAACCCTATTGAATATTCGGTACAACTTGAAAAGGATGCCTACCCGGTGATTGAAATAATCAAACCGGAAAAGGATGTAAAATTGGGCAGTGAAAATCTTTTGCCTTTCATCATCGACCTCTCCGACGATTACGGTTTCAGCTCGTTAAAATTGTTTTATCGGCTTTCGCAATCTGCATTTAAGAAAACGGAAGAAAAATTCAAGAGCGTAATTATTCCTATTGACAAATCGAGGAAGGAAGACGAGATATTTTACAATTGGAATCTCTTCCCGTTATCATTGACCGAAAACGATGTGGTGAGTTACTACCTGGAAATAAAGGACAACGATAATGTAAGCGGTCCAAAGTCAACAAAGACGGGGCTTAGAACAATCCGCGTTCCTTCGCTTAATGAACTTTTTAATGAGGCGGACACAACACAAGAAGTTTCGGAAAGCGATTTGAAAAAGACTTACGGTGAGGCTAAAAAACTTCAAAAGGATTTGGAAAACCTTTCCAACGAATTAAAGAAAAACAAAAAGAAAATTAGTTGGGAAGAAAAACAAAAAATCGAGCAGGCGGCAAAGAACTTCAAACAGCTTCAAAAGAAGGCGGAGAAAATAGGGAAACGCTTAGAGAAAATGCGGAAAGAATTGCAGAAGAATAAACTTCTTTCAAAAGAGACACTTAAAAAATATCTCGAACTTCAAAAACTTTTTAATGAAATGACCTCTTCGGATTTGAAAAAGGCATTCGAGAAAATGCAGCAAATGCTACAATCAATGATGCGCGACAAAGCCGAAATGTCCGTCGAGAATATGAAATTTAACGAAGAAGCTCTGCGAAAATCTTTGGAGAGAACAATCAATCTTCTTAAGCGTGTTCAAATAGAACAAAAAATGGACGAGCTTCTTAAAAGAACAACAAAGCTTGCCAAGAAGCAAAAGGATATTACAAATAAATTAAAAGAGAAGAAAAAACTCTCTCCGCAAGAGAAAGAAAGCCTGAATAAGAAACAGCAATCCGTGAAGAAAGATTTAAATCGCCTTGGAAAGGAAATGAAAAAGCTCGCGGAAAAAATGAATGAACTTAAGGATATGCCTGCCAAGGAGATGGAAAAAGCAGCGGAAGAATTTGCCAAGCAGAACAATGAGAAATTAAGTTCGCAGGCTGAAAGCCAAATGAAGCAAGGGAAATTTCAGAAGGCGGTACAAACGCAAATGCAAATTTCTCAAAACCTTGCACGAATGAAAAACTCGTTATCCCAAATTCAAAATTCGGTGAGGATGAAAAATCAATTGGAAGTAATGGCAAAAATGCTTTCGATAATTAACAATGTACTCCAGCTTTCGAAAGAGGAAGAGGCTTTGAAAAACAGCACCGATAGGCTCTCACCGCAGTCGCCTGCATTAGACGAAAAGGCTCGCAAACAAAATGAAATAATGAATCAGCTTAGTAAAGTAATTCGGCAAACGACGGCACTTTCTCAAAAGACTTTCGCAATTACTCCCGAGATGGGGAAAGCAATCGGTAGCGCAATGGCTAAAATGAATTCTGCAATTTCAAATTTACAAGACCGAAACAGTTCACTCGCCGTTATTAACCAGCGCTCGGCAATGAAGTTCCTAAACGAAACGGCGCAATTAATGCAAAGCGCAATGTCCAATATGATGAAACCCGGTGGAACTGGGGGCGGAATGATGAGCCTAATGCAACAGCTGCAGCAGTTAACCGGGCAACAACTCAGCCTAAACCAATTAACCAAAATGCTAAAGCAAGGGAAATTGAACCGGCAACAATTGGCGCAAATGCAAAGGCTTGCAAGGCAACAAAGTCTGATTCAAAAATCTTTGGAAGAATTAAATAAAGAATTTAAACAAAGCGGCGAATCGAAAAAGCTGACTGCTAACCTCGACAAGATTCTCCAGGAAATGAAGGAGGTAATTACCAACCTCAGTTCGGAAAACATTGACGATAATTTAATTAGGAAACAGGAAAGAATTCTTACACGTCTTTTGGACGCACAACGCTCGATTAACGAGCGGGATTACGAAAAGAATCGAGAGTCGCAAGCAGGCAAGCAATTTAGTTTACAATCTCCGCCGGCATTAATGTTGCAAAGCCAAGAAGGACGCAACAAACTCCGGGATGCATTGCTGAAAGCCTTGCGGGAAGGGTATTCCAAAGACTATGAAGATTTGATTAGAAAATATTTCGAACAGTTGGAAAAGAAAACAGTTCAGGATTCTTTACGGTAAAAATTTCGGGCTTTTGCTTTTTTAATTTAATATAAGTAGCTTTTATTTTTATTGATTAACAACTTAAGAAAATGATTAAAGTTTTTGATTTGTACAAAACCTTCGGCGGCAACCGAGTTCTTCAGGGGGTAAGTCTGACTATTCCGAAAGGAGAAACGTTTGCAATAATAGGGCGCAGCGGCTGCGGCAAAAGCGTTCTGCTAAAGCACATTGTGGGTTTAATGATGCCCGACAGCGGTTTCGTGGAAGTGGAAGGACAAAGAATCGATAAGCTAAATAAAAAGGGACTTTATGAGATAAGAAAGAAATTCGGTTTCCTTTTTCAAGGTGCGGCACTTTTCGACTCGATGACCGTGGAGGAAAATATTGCTCTCCCCTTGGTTGAAAACGAATACGAACTTCACGAAACCGAAGCAAAAAAATTAATTGCCGAAAAATTAGAGCTCGTCGGTTTACCCGGTATTGAAAAATTAAAACCGGCTGAGCTTTCGGGCGGAATGAAAAAACGGGTTGGTCTTGCAAGAGCTTTAATTACAGAACCGGAATACATTCTTTACGACGAACCAACAACGGGACTGGACCCGATTATGTCCGACTCAATTGACAGTCTTATTAAAAAATTAGCGGAGCATCTGAATGTTACGTCTATTGTTGTTACACACGATATGTTTAGTGTTAAAAATGTAGCGGATAAAATAGCAATGATGAACGACGGTAAAATTTATTTCGAAGGGACATTCGATGAACTGATGAACTCGGAAGACAAAGTCATTCAAGATTTTATTAACAGGACGGAGAAGGCTTGAGCAAGCAAAAAGTCAAATACGTTTGTTCTAACTGCGGTTACGAATCCCCCAAGTGGTTAGGGAAATGCCCCTCCTGCGGTGAGTGGAATACTTTCACGGAAGAAATTGTCGAGAGCAGGAAAGCTAATATTCATAGAGTAAAAAGAGATTTAACCGCCGAACCGCTGTTAACTGCAACGTCTGGCGAAGAACCGAGAATAAAAACCGGAGTGGGTGAGTTCGACCGAGTTCTTGGCGGGGGAATTGTACACGGCTCGGTGGTTTTAATCGGTGGCGACCCCGGAATTGGAAAGTCAACATTAGTACTGCAAGCGTTCTCGGGCATTAACGAAAAGGTACTTTACGTAACGGGAGAGGAATCGGTACGCCAATTAGGTACCCGCGCCAAGAGGTTGAAAATAAAGGCTGAAAATATGGCGGCGCTTGCCGAGACCAATCTTAATAGTATTCTGAGCGTAGTAGAAAAAGAGCAGCCTAAAATTGTAATTGTCGATTCAATTCAGACCGTTTACAGAGACGATTTTGACAACGCTCCGGGTACCGTAACACAAATACGCGAGTCCACAGCCGTTTTAATGAATTATGCCAAAACAAGCGGCACTGCGGTTGTAATAGTGGGGCACGTAACAAAGGAAGGAATTATTGCCGGCCCAAAAATTTTAGAGCACATTGTTGACACTGTGTTACAATTCGAAGGGGAGCGTAGCCATTCTTACAGAATTCTCCGTGCTCAAAAAAACCGTTACGGCAACACAAATGAGATTGGAATATTCGAGATGCGGGACGACGGTCTCGCGGAAGTTAAAAATCCCAGCGAAGTGTTTTTAAGTAATCGTGAAGCACAAATAAGCGGTTCCGTTGTTACGGCAAGCATTGAAGGCACACGTCCCGTTGTGCTGGAAGTGCAAGCCCTCGTTACACCCTCACATTTTGGAAACCCGCAGAGAGTAGCAACCGGTTTCGATTACCGCCGCCTGTCAATTCTCCTCGCGGTGATTGAAAAGCGGGCAAAGGTCAGAGCATCTTCACACAACGTTTTTCTAAACATGGCCGGCGGATTAAAAGTTGACGAACCTGCCGTTGACTTGGCGGTTTGTTTGGCGATAGCTTCAAGTCTTGCAAACACACCGGTTAAAAGCAACCTTGTGGTTATCGGAGAAGTGGGACTTGGGGGTGAGGTGCGTGGTGTGGCACATATTGATAAAAGAATTCAGGAAGCAGAAAAATTAGGATTTAAACTTGCAGTCCTTCCGTTCTCAAATAAAAAATCCGTAAATAAGAACGGACTTGAAATTCGTTTCGTCAAAACTTTACCCGAAGCAATTAAAGAGGTGTTTTGATTGGTACAAGTTTAAAATCAGTGGCAAAAAATAAAAAAAATAAGAAAGAAGAAACAAGAAATAAGAAATATTTGAATGAGAGACGCTAAAGGTAAGAGGCAAGGCATTAGGCTTATTATTGTCTAATCTAGAACCTTGCATAAATGGCTGATTGGATGAGTGGATGCATGGATGATTGGATTGTCCGCATTCCCCCGCATTCTTCAGGGTTCGTCGCGACAGGTTGCATTTTTGTAGCGTAGATTGCTTGCAATCTGCGAAAATTCAGAGGGAAACGATATCTAAAATAATCAGCATTAGCTTACTGAACCAGCAAATTACTTCCCCAGCATTCTACAGGGTTCAAAATAATTTGTACAAAATAGAAAACTTTGCATTGTTGGACAAATGGATGGTTGGATAGTTCGCCTTCCCTCGCATTTTACTGGTCGAGGTTCTCAAAACACACCAAGAAACAGCCCTCCCTCCTGCCTGCCCTGCCTACCGGCAGGCAGGTCGGGAAGGGAGGGAAAGAGTAGGTTGGGAAAAATATGGAAAGCAAAAAATCGTGACAAAACGCTCAAGAGGAAAACACAAGCTAAATTTTTTTTGCTACAAAATTTAAACTTGTACCAAAGTGGTATTTTGATTTCTGGAATTTTTTCAAATCTAAAAAGGTTGACATTGAAAATCTTTTTGATTATTATTTTATTTGATTTTTAATTAATAAACCTTCCAATATGTTTAAGTTAATTTTACAAATATCTATTGTGGTTTTGCTGTTTTCGAGTTGCAGGAAGGAAATCAGAAGTGCAAAGGAAATTCCACCGCATCTTTCGAGTTCTACCCCTGCGGCAATTGCTGAAAATCTTTCCAAGGTAAAAGCAGTTGTAGTTTCCAACGAAGTTAAAGATTCGACCGATTTTACTTTAAAAGTAAAAACTCTCTCCGTCTCCGAATCAAACTCAATGCCGAATCTTGCCGTTGTTGGTGAGCAATATTCCTTAACCCCTAATTTTGCGGTCAATTCGAAAGGTGAAATAATTAAGAACGCAAAGAATGCGGGACTACTGAAATTAAAAAACGCAAAAGCGAAAGATGTCTTAAAACTACAGATTTTCCTTTCGCCACGGAACAAATGGATGATTTACAAAAATTTATCAGAGGACAAAAATGTTAAATCTTAAAAGAAGAAGCGAAATGCTTTTTATTGCAACCGCCATGCTAACACTCGGTTTCTTTATTTTAAACGGCTCATTAAAAAAGGACAACAGTTTTATTTCTTACAAAATTAACAAAGAGGTAAACGAAAAGCCCAGAAACGGTTTCCCCGGTGAAGCAATGAAATTTTATTACGAACAAAGGGCTTACCCGATTGGTAAAATCCCAGCCGATTGGCGCTCGAAAGCAATGGAGGAAATTAAGACGAACGAACTTTTAAAGGGAACGTTAAAAAAATCGGCATCTCTTAATTGGACGGAATTGGGACCTAACAATATTGGCGGAAGGATTCGCTCCATTGTAATTAATCCGCATAATTCACAAATCATTTTCGCCGGTTCGGTAAGCGGAGGTGTGTGGAAATCCACCGACGGTGGTAACTCCTGGAAACCGGTGAAAGATCAAATGGAAAATTTGGCTGTTTGCTCTATGGCTATCGACCCTGTTCACCCGGATACTATTTGGGCTGGCACGGGAGAAGGGTTCTTTAATTACGATGCAATCCGCGGTGAAGGAATTTTCAGAACTACAGACGGCGGTAATACGTGGGTACAACTCGACTCGACAAAGAACGAAAAATTTTACTACGTTAACAAACTTGCTTACGACAAAAACACTTCAACACTTTGGGCGGCAACGAGGAAAGGGCTTTACAGATCTACGGATGCCGGTAAAACATTTAAGACGAGGATTTACGGTCGAAACAACGGAAATGTTCATTGCACTGATTTGGAAATTTCAAATTCCAACCCTTCAGCTATTTTTGCCGCTTTCGGTTTGTTTAATCAATCGGTAATTGTCCGAAGCACGGACGGCGGTGTAACTTTTTCTCAAAATCATAGTGAGAAAGGGTATGGCAGAATTGAGCTCGCAATCTCGCCAAGCAATCCGAATGTTATTTACGCATCTTTAATGGATTTGAATACTGATGGGATAGGTAAGTTCTTAAAATCCACCGATAACGGTGACACTTGGACGCCCGTTTTAGTGCCCGGTCCCGCATATTCCGGTTATGATAATTACGCAGGCGCACAAGGTTGGTACGACAATATTCTCGCTGTTAATCCTTCGGACAGCAATTCTGTTTTCGCCGGCGGGATTGACCTTTGGAAAAGCACCGACGACGGTTCGAGCTGGAATCAAATATCGAACTGGTACCGTGCCAATGGTTACCAATATATTCACGCGGATTTTCACGCAATTGCATTTGACCCCAATAATTCAAATGTCGTCTATGTCGGTACTGACGGCGGTATTTTCAAATCCACGGATGGAGGAGCCAGTTGGGTTGTTAAAAATAATAATTTAGACGTTACTCAGTTTTATTACGGTACAACTTCGCCGGATTGCGGTACTTATTATGGAGGCTCCCAGGATAACGGAACAATTAAATCCGACGGTTCGGCTTCTTGGTATCCTATTCTCAATGGCGATGGCGGTGCCGTAGAGGTAAGTGCCGATAATCCGCAGATTGTTTACCTGGAATATGTTAACCTTGCAATCTTTAAATCTTACAATGGTGGAACAACGATTGACAAATCAATGAACGGAATTCCCACCGGTTCGGGCTTTTGGGACGGTACAACCGACAGAACGCTTTTTATTTCACCGTTCATAATGGACCCGAACAATTCGGCTACATTACTTGCCGGGACTTACAGAGTTTGGGAAACTACCAACGGCGGTTCTTATTGGAATTCAATAAGCAGCGATTTAACCGGCGACGGCAACGGTAAAAGCGGTGCAAAAATTTCCACACTCGCAATTGCGCCGGGCAATAGTAATGTAATTTACGCCGGTTGCTCTAACAGTGTAGTACAAGTTACAACCGATAACGGCGGTAGTTGGACTAACATCTCTTCAGGTTTGCCGGATCTTTACTGTACAAGAATTGCCGTTTTCAAAGACCACCCTGAAACTGCGGTGGCTTCATTCTCCGGTTTCAGTAACGGTGAAAAGGTTTACAAAACTACGAACTACGGAAATACATGGACTAACATTTCAGGCGACTTACCGAACGTTCCCGTGAATGCTGTTTTGATTTACCCTGCATC
>WFQV01000101.1 GCA_015486905.1 Melioribacteraceae bacterium
AAATTTCACGACTGCTTCTGTTTACTTTTCCCCTTTCGAATGCAGGGAAAAAGAGTCTCCTTTCCAATAAAGGGTTTAAGGTGACGGTGAGAATCATTTAATATCTGTACCTCCAGTCATTAAAATCCGGGTTGACCAGTCTGTAATCTCCAAAGCCTGTTTCGTCAACAAAAATGAAACGGCGGTTTAAAGTGTAGTAGTCCCAAATTTCATAGGGTTTACTATCGTATTCAAACGGGTGGCGTTCTACCTGATCGGGTGGTCCAAGCGTAATGTAAATCATTCCCATATCTGTCCGCCAGCCGTCGTAATAGCTTTTAAAATTTGCGTTGGCGTAATCCACACGACGATAATATTCATCGAGCACTTCGTTCTCGGGTGTGTTGGGGCTGGGGTCTTTGCTCTTCCAAAATCTTAAGTAACGCCGCAGTTTCTCATCGTAAGTTTTGGCGCTTTTGATGTAATCTATTTGACTTGCAGACGCAATGTAAATCATCTGATCAATAGCAAGGTCGAGGTCAACAATTGACGTGGGAAAGTTGCTAATCTTCGAATAGAATTTTTTCCCTATTCCGATTTTTTGCCCCGTGCTGTCATCAATGACTTTAACAATAAGACTGTATTCACCGAGAGTTAGTTCTTCGTTTTTTAAGGTTTGGTAAATTACGTTCTTCCCGATTTTTATTTTCTTATTGACTGATTGTTTGTAAAATTTGTCTTTCCTTAGGTTTGTTACTTGGTAAAAGATTGTAACGTCGCGCGGGATGTTCGAGTAAACAACGTAGAAGAAGGAAATGCTGCGAACCTTGCTGGTAATTACTTTGCTGACATTGGGAATTATTTTTTCCTTTTTGCCGTTTCCAACCATTTTGGAGATAAGAACGATGTCACTAATATCCAAAGGTTTATTGATTGGCAAAACAGTCACGGGGTTTTCCGACGAACCTTTGATTTGCGAATTATCGTCTTGCACCGAAATCTTTAATTTGTAAATACCGGGTAAAAGGTTAAACGACCTGTAGGAAAGATTAAAGCTCGAGGGCATTGTAGTTGCCCTGAAGTCTTTCGTCTTCACATCTTCCCTCCAGCTGCGATGGAGCATAAGTGTGTCTGCCTCCGAATCGAAGAAGGATAAGTCCACATCGTAATTTGCTTCGTAAATGTTTCCCCTTTTAATGAATTTAATTCTCAGGTAGGGAACTTTTAGAAAAATATCTACTCTGGTTAGTGAATCCGTGCTTCCGCGGTAATCGGCAACGTCGTAATAAAAGAGAGGATTTGATTTTAAAGGGTATTTGCCTGCGGAGTTTTCAACCTGTGCGAGGGTTGAAATTGTAAAGGTTAGCAAGATTAATAATAGCTTTTTCATTTTTTACTTTTTGTTGAAATATTAGCATACAAATCATACTCATTACAATCGTAAATTTCAACCTCGTAAAAGTTCCCGACTTTAATTTTATTTTTTTCAGCAGGGATAAAAACCTCTCCGTCCACCTCAGGTGCATCTCTTTGACTGCGGGCAATAAAGAAATCTCCTTCGGAAGAATCGACTAAAACTTTTAACTTTTTGCCAATAAGCGCCGTGTTTTTCTTCAATGAAATTTCTTTTTGCAGTTCCATTATTTTCGCTTGGCGTTCTTCTTTCGTCTTTTCATCAATGGGGTCGCCTAAATGGAAAGCGGTAGTGTTTTCTTCCAAGGAATAAGGAAAAACGCCCAGCCGGTCAAATTCCGTTTCGCGGACGAAGTCGAAAAGTTCTTTGAATTCCTTTTCCGTTTCGTTCGGATAACCGACAATGAAAGTCGTACGCAAGGTTAAATCGGGAATTCTCGAACGGAGTTTCTCGACCAGCTCAATTGTTCTTCTGCGGGAAATTCCGCGCTGCATTGATTTCAAAACGGAATCCGAAATGTGCTGAAGGGGTAAATCGATGTACTTAAGCACCTTGCTGTTTTCAGCTATTTCATCAATTAATTCTTCCGGGAAATGTGAAGGATAGGCGTAAAGTAAACGAATCCACTCTATTCCTTTTACCTCGCTTAATCTGTGAAGCAGTTCCGCCAAATTCCGTTTGCCGTAAATATCTTTTCCGTAATCGGTTGTGTCCTGCGCTATTATTATTAGCTCCTTCACACCTTGAGAGGCGAGGAATTCGGTTTCCTTAACAAGTTTTTCAATCGGTTGCGAGCGGTGTCCGCCGCGAATTAATGGAATTGCACAAAAACTGCAGGGATTATCACACCCCTCGGAAATCTTCAAATAGGCGTAATGTTTAGGCGTTGTTAATTCTCTTTCGCCCAAAAGTTCTTTTTTAAATCTTCCGCCGAGCTCCGTAATTATTTCCTTAAATGCTTCCGTTCCGAAGTAGGAATCCACTTCAGGAATTTCTTTTCGGAGTTCTTCTTTGTAACGTTGTGAAAGGCATCCGGCAACCATTACCTTTTTAATCTTTCCTTCTTTCTTTAATTCGATTGCGCGAAGAATTGTGTCGATAGATTCTTTCTTAGCCGGTTCGATGAATCCGCAAGTGTTGATTATTATTGAGTCGGCCTCGTCTGACGAAGTGACAATTTCAATATTGTTGTTTTTAAATTGTTTTATTAACCGTTCGGAATCCACTACGTTCTTGGAGCAGCCGAGAGTAATTACTTCTATTTTACGAGTCTTCATTCTTCCCTTTCGAATTAAAAATTAAGCGGCGTAAATCAAAATAATGTAAACAATCGGTGCGGAAAAGAGGAGCGAATCGAATCTGTCGAAAACGCCTCCGTGACCGGGGATTAGATTGGAGGAATCTTTAACGCCGGCATCTCTTTTAAACATACTTTCTACCAAGTCGCCGATTTGTCCGAATATTCCGATTGCAATGCCAACGGAAATTATTTGCGTCCAATTTAAAAAATCCAGAATAATAAACTTTGCCGCCACCATTGTAATCACGGCGAAAACAAAGCCGGCAATTGCACCTTCCCAGCTTTTCTTGGGGCTGATACGCTCGTAAAGTCTGTGTTTGCCAATTGCACTCCCGACAAAAAATGCCGCCGAGTCGCAAATCCAAATAGTAGCCAAGATTGAAATAATAATGTAACCGCCGTATTCGTAATTAAAATCGTTTTGAGGGTAAATCTCGCGAATCTTAATTAAAAAAGAGGAGAAGAGACCGATGTAAAATATTCCCAGAAAGAGATTCCCCAAGTCTTGTAGTGCGGAGCCGCGGGATTCGAAAAGTTTTAACAATACTGTAAAAAGGATTATTAAACCGAATAAAATTCCCGTAGTAGTGAATTTGTAGTAAGCATTTAGAATTAAAAGCTCAGCCGAAACCGCGCCGAGAACGTACTTGGGCAAAACCCCTTTGTTCTCGGAGAATTTTGCAAATTCAATAAACGCAAGGACGCCAATTCCCGAAATCAAAGCAAGGAAAGGAATTTTCCCCAAATAGGAAAGGATTAAAATCAATGGGATAGCTATCACAGCCACAATTACTCTTACCGCAGTATTGTTCATTGTCCGCCTTCTCTTTTGTTAATATCGTTTATGATTGCAAGGGCGTCTTCGGCGTCCTGTTCTTTTACCAATATTTTAATAATTGACAAGTCGCCGACCGCAGGAAAACTTTGGTCTTTCTGTCCTAATATTCTCACTTCGATTCCGGCACTTTCAATGTTAGCTTTTAACATCTCCGCTTCGTATTCGGCGTCTGTAGTGAATACAATCACCCATTCGTCGGAGTCGTCAAATTCTTGATTGATTTTTTCTGGCGGTACCAGCGGCACATTACAATCCGGGCAAACGGTTACGCCTTCGGGATATTCTTTACCGCAATTAGGGCAAATCATTTTCAACCTCACGATGATTAATAATCTTTTTCAGAAAGATAATAAAAGCTGTAAAAACAATTGCAAGAAGAACAAACTGAATTAGCAGTCCGCTAATTTCATTCGGCGGAGGAACAGATGAATCCAACAGCTCGGAATTTCCGAAAATAAAAAAGAGAAGAATTGAAATAAAATTATTGGTAAAATGCAGAGTAATGGAAGTGGCTATTGAATCCGTAACGTAAACGGCGTAGCCGAAGTAAAGACCGAGAATAATCAACGGAATTAGTCCGTAAGGATTAAAATGGTAAAAGCCGAAAAATATTGCCGTGTAAAGGGCGCCTTTGAAGGGTGTGGATTTTAATTCCAGGCTTGATTGAATAAACCCGCGAAAGAGAATTTCTTCGCAGAAGGCAGGGGTAATTCCAATCACTAAAATCACAAGACTGCCTTCCCAAATATTGTTTGCTTCCAGAAGGTTACCATAAGTGCTTTCAACCAATTTGTCGAGGGAGTCGAACGTGTTTTTAATTCCCGCAAAAAAGCTCGAAGAAGAAGCGAGCTTCACAAACAAGTAATTTTGAATGTAGAGATAATTTTGTAATAGCGGTATTAAAATGAAGAGCCCGATAGTAAAATAAAGCATCTCGGTTTTTTTAGGCATTCTTACTCGCAAGGCGGTTGTAACATCCGTGTAAACATATTTGGCAAGAATCAAAGCGGGAAGCAAAATAAATAATATTTGTCCGGCCATAGTCATCAAGCGCATTGCGTTAATGTCGGCATTTTTCAAATCAAAACCGAATATGATTAGGGTAAGTATGCTTCCGCCAATTTGGTAAAGGACAAAAACTCCCACGAGCCCGATTACCGCTGCCGTTAAAGGTGAAATGATTGGTTCTAAATTTGAGAGACTGCTTTTCCTATTGTTCAATTAAATCCCGTTTGTTTGAAAAAATAATTTCGGTAAGACAAAATTAAGCAATTAAATGAAATTAACATTATTGATTTTTAAACACACAACTTGTCCCGACTTGGCGGAAATGGAATGACTATTAAATATGAATTATGAATGCGTGACAAGTAACTTGATTGCATGATCAGTGCATGAATATTATCCTCGATCAAATCTTCGTTTTTTTTGTCAAAATATTTTAAACTATCTGTAATAATTGAAATTTTGAAATTGGTTGCCGGCTATGCCGCGCTAAGGATTGTTAGATATCAGCTAAAACGGATTCGCAATGACTATTAAAATAAAGTCAAGGAAACAATCCCATGTGAAATTTTTTCAAATTTTGGAGACCGTCCCAAATTTTGTGTAATTGGGAAATACCTTTCTTTCTTATTTATTATTAAAGTTGTAATCACAACTTTCGCAATCTTTTTCTTCTTCCCTCATTTTTCAATAACTTACAAAAATTAGATATCAAACTCAGGAAAAAAATTTCCAATTTCACTTGAATTTTATTTATTTTTTTTACTTTTCCTAATAAAAAAATAAGGGATTAAAAATTGGGTGATTTTAATCGCATATTTTATTCTTCTTTTTCCGCAAATCTTCCGCACAATAAAAAAATCATTAATTTAATTAATACAGGCTTTTATTATTTAATAGCCGTTGTTCTTTTGTTTTCGGGAATAGTAAAAATTATTGACGATGAAGAACTAATAAACGCTTTGAACCCCTTTACGATTTTTCCCATTGACATGAAAATAATAATTGCATCCGTTTTGCCTTTGCTTGAAATAATGCTTGGAATTTTAATGATATTTAAAATAAAACCTAAAATTACAATGTTTGCCGTAACAACACTTTTTGCAATTTTTGTTGCGGTTTCCATTTACGGTTTAACTGCAAGCTTTAGAGCCGATTGCGGATTTTTCGGAAATGTTCTTAAAAGCTCTTTCGGGTGGGAAAAGGCTTTGAGAAACGCAGTTTTATTATCTTTAAGTTTAATTTTATTAGTGAAACCTGGCCGGGTGTAATAAATCAACAATCACTAAATAATTATCGGAGGTTAAAATGAAAAAAATTATTGAAACCCATATTTCTATCTTTTTAATATTAGCAATTACTCTAGCTAATATAATTATTTTTTCTTCTACTCAGTATGCCAAAAATATTGGGGATGAATGGACAGTAGTATGTAAATATGACGGAATGGGACATCTTTTAGGATATACTTGTACATCGGGTGGCGACCATTATTGCGGTTGCGATTAGTAATAATTTTAGTATGTAATAGAAAAGAATCCACATAATTTTTTATGTTGATTCCTTAATTTTATTATTTTCAAAAAACCAAGTTTTAAAATGCAAAAAATTAAAT
>WFQV01000102.1 GCA_015486905.1 Melioribacteraceae bacterium
AAACATTTCTATAGATTGATTTGCTTCGATACCTTCGGCATCGTATTTTGATTTTTGTTATTTCCTTTCTAAAAACATTCGACCCCGTTGGGGTCGTAATGCTTGTCTATGAGAACCCCGAAGGGGTTCAATGTTGGTAGAGCAAAGAATCAACAAGGGGGAAAAGAACCCCGAAGGGGTTCAAGTAAATCTTGCTAAAACGGAAGCATTGGATAAATGGATGAATGCATTGTTGGATGGCTTTTACTTAGATTACTTTTCTTTAGCGGAAGAAACATCTCATTAACCACAGGTTTCAACCCGTGGGCGTGGCGAAAAAAACAACAAAAAGCTCAAAAGGAAAAGACGAGCTAATTTTTTTTGAAACCAAATTTAAACTTGTACCAAGAATAAATTAAAAAATTTTGTTCTTTCTTTTTTCTATCTTTGAATTTTAAATTTAGTTTTTTTTACCGGAGAAGTAAATGAAATTTAAGCGAAGAACCCACACTTGCGGGGAACTGAGAGAAAAAAATATTGGCGAACGGGTTGTTCTTAATGGCTGGGTTGACACGAGAAGAGATTTGGGCGGCGTTATTTTTATTGATTTGCGCGACCGTTACGGAATAACGCAAGTAGTTTTTGAACCGGCTTTCGACAAGGAAGCTCACGAGCTGGCAAAAAAATTAAGAAGTGAATTTGTTGTTTCGGTTGAGGGGGAAGTACGTCACCGTCCGGAGGATACTGAAAATCCGAATCTCCCAACGGGAATGGTAGATGTAAAAGTTGACAAGTTGATTATTCTTAACGAAGCCAAAACCCCTCCTTTTCAAATTAAGGATGAGATTGACGTAAATGAAGATTTGCGGCTCAAATACAGGTACTTGGATTTACGCCGCTCAAGGATGCAGAAGAACCTGTTGCTGCGGCATAGAGTTTACCAAATTGTTCGTGAATATTTCGACCGGAATAATTTTATTGAAATTGAAACACCGATGCTGATGAAAAGCACACCGGAAGGTGCACGGGATTTTCTTGTCCCCTCCCGAGTTCACAAGGGGAAATTTTATGCTCTACCACAGTCACCCCAAACTTACAAACAGATTTTGATGGTCTCCGGTTACGACAGATATTTTCAAATTACCAAATGTTTCCGGGATGAAGATTTGCGCGCCGATAGGCAGCCGGAGTTTACACAAATTGATGTCGAGATGTCATTCGTTGATGTGGAAGATATTTTCGAGGTTGTCGAAGGTTTAATGAAACAATTATTTGAAGAGGTTTGGAATATAGAATTAAAAACTCCGATTCCGCGATTATCTTTCGACGATGCTATGGAAAAATACGGAAGCGACAAACCGGATTTGCGCTTCGGTCTCGAGATGGTAACGCTTAACGAAATTTTCGATAACTCCGAGTTTAGAGTTTTTCGCGATATACTTGCAAATAAAGGCATTATTACCAGCTTGCTTGCTAAAGGTTGTGGTGATTACACAAGGAATCAGTTAGATGTTTTAACCGACTTCGTCAAAAAATTAGGCGCAGGAGGTTTGATTTGGATGCGCGTTAAAGAAGACGGTTTGGAAGCGCCTGTAGCTAAATTTTTTAGCGACTCCGAAAAAGAAAATTTGGTTAAAAAGATTAATGCCGAGCCGGGAGATTTGCTTTTTATTATTTCCGGACCTAGATTGAAAGCGCTTTCTATTATGGGCTCGTTGCGTTTGGAAATGGCAAGACGTCTGGACTTAATCAAAGAAGGTGCTTCCCCGAAGTTACTTTGGGTTACGGACTTCCCCCTTTTGGAGTGGGACGAAGAAGCGGGAAGGTTTTACGCAATGCACCACCCGTTTACTTCGCCTAAATTAGAAGATGTCGATTTTCTGGATTCCGACCCGAGCAAGGTTCGCGCACGTGCTTACGATTTGGTATTAAACGGAAACGAGATTGCAGGCGGCAGTATTAGAATTCATACAGCAGAACTACAATCGAAAATGTTCAAAGCGTTGGGCATTTCCAAAGAAGAGGCTGAGGAAAAGTTTGGTTTCTTAATGAATGCATTTAAATTCGGAGCGCCTCCACATGGTGGCATTGCATTCGGGTTCGACAGAATGGTAATGCTGTTCGCCGGGGAAAAATCAATCAGAGACGTGATGGCTTTTCCTAAGACCACCAGCGGTCTTTCACTAATGGACAATTCACCCTCGGATGTTAGCGAAGAACAGCTCAGAGAGTTGCACATTAAAATAAGATAACAAAATTTCAGAGATGATTTGTGAAAATATTGTATTAATTATTTTTTAATAATATATTTCAAATCTTAATTTTTTAAAGTGTTCTAAAAATACTGAAATTAAAAGGAGATACGTAGCTATTGAATCCGTTAGGGTTTAAGCTGCGTGTCAAAGATTTTTAATAATGAAATGATTTGGGCGCGTAGCTCAGTGGTAGAGCATCTGCCTTTTAAGCAGAGGGTCCCTGGTTCAAGCCCAGGCGCGCTCACAATTGTAAGCCCTTGTAATAAAAGAAGTTACAAGTGCTTTTTTATTGCGCTTTTTGTTTTTTATTTTTTCCGGGCACAGAAACAGGCACAGGAAATCCCGTTTGCTTCCCACCGCCATTTTAATCAATATCATAATTTGAGATAACAATTAATTCCCTTCTTTGCTACTTTCTTTACTTGATGGAAATTTTATCTTATTGATTTCTTCTCGTTTTTGTTCCATAGAAAGTTTAGTATAATATTTTTTAGTCGTACTAATATTACTATGACCAACAAGTTCAGAAGTTGTTACATAATCTACATGGCTTTTAAACGCCAGCGAAACAAAAGTTTTTCTAAAAGTCCTTGCGTTGTAACCTTTTTCCTTTAAGTTAAGACGTTTTAGATATTTGTTTATTTCTCTCGTTAAGATTTGATAATTTTTAAATTCAATAATCCTTTCTGTTGGGCCCAAAGTACCAATTAAAGGTTCTATTTTTTTTACAAGTTCTTCGGTAAGAGGTACAGTAAAATATTTCCTTGTTTTTTGAGAATAATATTTTAGAATTCCCTCTGTTAGATCAATATCTTTTCTTTCTATATTGATAATATCCGAAGGTCTTAAACCTGTGTATATTAATAGCAATATTGATACTTGTAAATTTCTTGATCTCTGTTTGAGGTTATTTAAAATCATCTCAACATCATCTTCACTAAAAGTGACTATTTCTTTTGTTTCAGGTTTGAATTTAAGATCC
>WFQV01000103.1 GCA_015486905.1 Melioribacteraceae bacterium
GTCTTAAGTGACGAGTCTTAAGTCATAAGTTACCAGTCTCCGGAATAGCCACGAATGCACGAATTTTATTCAACTAAGAACTAAGAACAAATGAATTACGATTTACGATTTAATTCCCACAGAATGTTTTCTACCACAATGAATGACGCCGAAGGCAAATGATGAGTAACGAGTCGTAAGTAATCAGCCATCAACAACGGGAGAATATATCCGGTGTAGCCTAAACTTCTAAACCCTAAACCTCTAAACGAAGAACGAACAAATTACGATTTAAGAGTACTCGAAAGGGCTCGAACTTCTTACGTCTCGCGTCTGGCGATTAACGATTGATAGGAAGCAGATTTAATAGAACACGGATGACACGGATTGTTGTGGGATTTTCACGGATCACTTAATTCAACATTCAACATTAATAATTTTCTGTCCTCTATTCCTTTGTACCTCTGTACCTTTGTGCCTTTGAACCTCTAAACTTCTAAACCGCAGAAGGCGAACTAAACCTCTAAACGAAGATACAACGAATGATGACTGTTGAGTACTCGAACGGACTCAATCTTTTTACGTCTTGCTTCTCGCGTCTGACGAAAAACACCTTTCGCGGCGTAGCCCGAACATAGAGAGGGCGAAGACGGATTTCTCGTTTCTGGTTTCTCATTTTTTTATTTTTTTTGCCACCGATTTTAAACTTGTACCCCTGTACCGTTTACTGCCGTAGGCAAATTCAGAGTTTAATTAGTTAAAACCTTTTCGAAAAACTTCTTATATTTTGAGCCAATAAATTAATATTTTTGTAGAAAGAAAATAGTTTGAACATAAAATCTTCTTTTTCCTTATCCGCATTATTCGTCATATTGGCGGCATCCCTTTGGGGTGTGGATGGAATTGTTTTACGACCCTCTCTTTCCAATCTTCCCGTTCCTTTGGTTGTTTTTATCGAAAGTTCTATTGTCGCCGTTATTTTAACCCCTTTTTTCATTAAGCATCTTAAAGTATTAAAAAAGTTAGAACTAAAAGATTGGTTGGCGTTTCTCGGCGTTGCATTTTTCGGCGGAGCACTTGGAACAATGGCAATAACAAAAGCTCTTTTTTATGTTAACTTTGTTAACCTTTCAATAGTAATTTTTATTCAGAAATTACAGCCTGTTTTTGCCCTCCTGCTTGCTTGGCTGCTTTTGAAAGAGAGGTTACCAAAAATATTTTTCCTCTGGGCTTCGACCGCAATACTCGGTGCTTATTTTATGACTTTCGGTTTTTCGTTTCCAAGCATTGAGACCAATGGAAAAGTGATTTACGCAGCATTGTTCTCATTATTAGCGGCTTTTAGTTTCGGCAGCTCAACTGTTTTGAGCAAAAGGGCTTTGAAAAACGTTTCGTTTGAAATGGGTACTTACTTGCGTTTCTTAATTACTGCCGTAATGATGTTTTTCTTTGCAATGGGGACGGGAAGCATCGGACATTTTAACGATTTAAGTACTACGCAAATTTTAATTTTTCTTCTGATTGCTTTTTCAACCGGAGGACCGGCTATTTTCCTTTACTATTACGGACTTAAAAAAATATCCGCTTCTTCTTCTACAATATTTGAACTTGCTTTCCCACTTACAGCTGTGCTGCTTGAATATTTTGTTCACGGAAATATTTTAGATTTGGTACAGTGGGGAGGCGTTGCGGTTTTAATGGCAAGTATGTTTATGATTGCAAAAATTAAGCCTGCGGTTTAATTTGAAATAATATTCTCAAATTAAGATCAGAAAAAATTTTCTTCCCTTATCTTTAATCACAATTTATTTTATATTTTGATTTACGATTAATTTTAATTGGAAGTTAAAATGCAAATTGGTTTGGTTGGATTACAGTACTCGGGCAAAACAACTCTCTTTAACACACTCACGGGAAAAGAAGAATCTGAAAGAGCTCATTCGGATAGCGAAGGAGTTTTGGAAATAGTAAAAGTACCGGATGAAAGGCTGGACAAGCTGACCGAAATGTTTAACCCCAAGAGAAAAGTTAACGCCACGATGGAAGTTTACGACACGCCGGGGCTTAGGATGTCCGATGATGGAAAGGTTAAAATCACAACTCAGTTTTTAAACAATGTAAGAAACAACGACGCATTATTTTTTGTTATTCGGCAATTTAAAAACGACGCTGTACCTCATCCTATGGGTGATGTAAACCCTCAAAGGGACATTGATTTTCTGGAATCGGAATTTCTTTTGACCGATATGGCTTTCCTTGAAAACCATGCCGATAAATTGAAAAGGGAGTACCAAAAGAAAAAGGACGACGTGCTAAAACATGAAATCGCTTTAACGGAGAAATGCCTTGCCCACGTTGAAGAAGAAAAACCTTTGAGAACTTTGGAGTTAAATTCCGATGAACTTAAAAGTCTTTCCGGTTTTCA
>WFQV01000104.1 GCA_015486905.1 Melioribacteraceae bacterium
AGGCGGGTCTGTGGATTTTCTTTCCTTTAACCACCAGCCTTCATTTCATTTCGGCGTGGCAGGCAGATAACACAGATTATCACGGATTATTTCATTCTTAATTCTTAATTGCGGCTTGCCGCGATATGAATGTTGAATGAGTTACGTGTAAATTGATTGGATTGTTGGATATTGAGCCATCATTGCGATTCCACATTATACTGGGGAATGCGGACAATCCATTCATCCAATTATCCAATCATCCTTAACTCGGCAAAGCCGGCAACCAATTTCAATTATTACGAAAAGTTTAAAATATTTTGACAAAAAAAAACGAAGATTTGATTGAGGATACTATATTGGTCTCGTTCGCATAGTGGACTTTAGTATTCTGAAGGATTCTTCTATTCTGTACAAATTGTGATATTGTTCAACCACTTATTCTGCAGGTAAATCTAACCTACTGTACTCTAATGCATAATATCCGTCAAACCGAGCTTCTTTCTTTATCCTTTCCATATCCAGAGATAAATCCCCAGCCTGTTTTCCCCCTTGCTCCTTTTTATCACACAAGTTTAAAACTTAATAAGAAACTATTATGGCTAAGATTAACGCTTCGGAATGTAGGGAAGTTAAAGATAAAATTTTAAAATAAACCGAAAAGTTCAAAGGTTCGGCCGAACAATACGACGATATTACTTTAGTAATTATAAGAGTAAATTGAAAAATCTTTACTTTTTGTCTTTGTCCTTGTTTTCGTATTTCTTAAAAACATTATCCAAAAACCTAAGTAATTCTTCACGAACGAAAGGTTTGCTAATGTAATAATCCAATCCAGCGGAAAGAATATTTTCCCTGTCGGACAAGGTTGCAAAAGCCGTTACTGCAATTACGGGAATATTTTCGTAACCTTTGATTTTGTGAATTTTTTTCGTGAGTGTAATACCGTTCATTTCATAGCCCAAACCGATGTCCATGAGAATGGCATCGTACTTGTTTTTCGAAATCAGCTCAAGGGCTTCATCAGGTTTAACGGCTTCGTCAATCAAATAGTGTTTTTGAACATAAAGTTTAATAATATCTCTTGAGGTTTTGTCGTCGTCAATAATAAGTAATCTTTTCATATTTTTCTTTTTTCTAAGTATTATTTTGTTTCTTACTAAACTACCGGAATTTGAACCGTAAATTCGGAACCTTTCCCTACCGAACTCATTAAAGATATTTTAGCGTCGATTAAATTAAGGTATTTTTTTACTATTGCCAATCCTAATCCCGAACCTTGGTAATTTCTTGAACTTCCTTCGCTAACCTGTCTGAATTCTTCCCAAATAATTTCTTGCTTTTCTTCGGGGATTCCTATCCCCGTATCTTTAACCGAAATCAATAATATTTTTCTATCTTTGCTTAAGCTAACCGAAACTTCAATATATCCTTTTTGGGTAAATTTAACGGCATTGTTTAAAAGGTTTTGTAAAATTCCAACTATTATTCTTTCGTCCGTTAGTATTGAGAAATCAGGTGAAATTTCGAATTTGGTCCTGAGTTCAATTCCTTTGTTAATTGCAGCTTCCTTAAAAACGCTGATTATTTCCTTTACAATTAGTGTAATGTTAACACTTGTTATCTTTTTCTCAAGCTTGTCAAATTCAAGTCTTGTAATGTCCAAAATATTTGAAAGAGTGTCTAACATTCTCTGAGAGCTATTCATAATGCCTTTAAGCATTGTTTTGTGATCTTCTCTTTCAATTTCCTCCATAAGAATTTGTGTAAATCCCATTATGCCCATAAAAGGAGTGCGTAGTTCGTGACTCATATAGAGGAAGAATTGGGTCTTTAACTTATTAATTTCTTCCGCTTTTTCTTTTGCTTGTATTAGTTCGTTAAAGAGTTTTTTCCTTGTCGTTATATCGCGGAAAGTACTTAACAGTAAAGTTTCTCCCTTAGCCGATTCGAGAAAAGTATTGGAAAGTTCAAACCATTTTTTCAGACCATTGTGCAAATATATATTGTCTTCCATAAATGAACGGATGTTTCTCTCGGCGAAATTCTTTTTAAACCTTTCTAATGCGGGATTGTCTATTTCTTTAAAGATAATGTTGTAAGGTTGACCGATAAGCTCTTCTTTTTCAAATCCAACCATTTTGCAAAAAGCATCGTTTACATCAACGATAATTCCATTCTTATTAAGCAGTCTCATTCCGTCTTTCGATTCTTCCCAAATGCGACGGAAAAGTTTTTCGGATTTTTTCAGTTCTTCCTGAGCTTCTTTTATCAAGGTAATATTTCTTCCCAAAGCTACAAGTCCCTTACGAGAACCATCATGGTTATACAATGGAACTTTAATCACATCAAAAATTTTAACTGTTCCGTCGGGCTGTGGAATAACTTCTTCGCTTCGACTTATTGTTTTTTTCTCCCAGGCTTTTTCATCTGTTTTCAAGCAAGTGAGGAAAGCATCGCGATAAACAGAGTGCGTAAATTCAGCCAAATCTTTGTCTGTTTTTCCGTAATAATCAACGCCTTCCAAGTGGAAAAGTTTAATATTGGCATCGTTTGCAAGTAACCATTTCCCTTCTCCGTCTTTGAAGCAGATAATGTCTTCATTTGTCGAGTTAATAAGCGACCAAAGTTGCTCCTCACGTTCTTTCAGCTTGTCTTGAGCAATTTTCTGATCGGTAATATCAATTGAAGCACTAAGAATACCATCTTTACCATTAGGTAATTTTATTTTGGCTTCTCTTAGCATCGTGTAAGAAATATTCCCTTCTTTGTCAATACTTCTAACCTCGGTTTCCAGCTCTCCTTTCCGTAAAATCTTGGAAATATTTTTTTCGACAATATCTTTATCTTCGGGCGGTCCAAGATCTCTTGCATTTTTCCCGATAAGTTCGTTTTTGCTGTATTTCATTCTTTTGCAAAAAATTGTGTTGGCGTCAAGAATATTCCCTTTCGAATCCAAAATCAAATAACCCACAGGCGCTTTTTCAAAAAGTTCTTTGTACCGTTCTTCGCTTTCTTTTAATATTTTTTCATATAATTTTTGTTCCGTAATGTCCCTTGAAGAGCCGACGACCCCTATCAGTTCACCTTGTTCATTATACATTGGCGCTTTATGGACGTCCAAATAGAGAAATTTCCCTTTGACATTTCCATATTCAAAAAATTGCATCGGTTTACCGGCTTTTATAGTAATTCCGTCCGAATCGGTGCACATTTCCCCGAAGGTGTGCCACTTTGGATTTTCCGGATGAGCTTTCCTTTCTCTGAGAGCAAAAAACATATCATCTTTGCCTATGGGTTCTTCCGTATCTTTTGCGTTTAATAAATTTTCGCAAAGAGCTTTATTGGTAAAAAGATATTTTTTGTTTTTATCTTTCGCCCACATCATATCTGTCATTGTGTCTGCCATAAGACGTAAGAGTTTATTTAGCGAGGAGAGTTTCTCTTCTTTATCACGTAATTGCTTCTCGATTAATTTAAGTTTTGTAATGTCTCTGGCAATATGAATTCCGCCGATAAAATTACCTTTTTTATCAAGTATCGGGTCAACGGTAATTTCGTACCATTTATCGCCAAGCTGCAATTCCGTTGATTCCCGTTTTTTTGATTTTTGAGCTGCAATAAAAGGACATCCGATAATGGGCCCATTTGTTAAATGAACTTTTTCCCAGCAGTGCTTCCCAATAAATTTTTTGGGATCGATTCCTAAAAAAGTTTTTGTAGCTTTATTTGCTTCCAGAACCCGTTGTTCGGCATCCATAATCCAAATAGGATCTTCGGTTACATTAAAAATTCTTGAATATTTATGGGAGCCGAATCGTAGTTTTTCCTCTTCTATTTGTTCTATTTTTGTAAGGAATAAAAGTATTATATTTTCATCAATTAAATCCGTTTCGGCTACAAATTCCAGGAGTTTTCCATTAACTTCTAAATTTATTTTCCGAGTGATATTTTTTCCGAAAGAGACAGATAAGTACAAATCATCCCGGAAGCCTTTCTCTTTTAACTCGGGAGACACAATACATAAATATTTGTTAATCGTCTTGTCTCTGCGAAGATTAAATGTATTTTTTGCTTGACTGTTAAACTCAACGATTTTAAACGACTGTTTGTCCTTAGAATAAAATAAAACAAAGGCGGGATAATCAAGATTAACTATGATTGATGAAAATACATTAATTGCTTTTTTATTAATAGACATTAAAAAAATTCTATATTCAAAAGATATTAAATCTAATTTTTAATTTTTATAGCCTTGTTTTAAAATAAATATTCTTTTTCAAAAAATCAATTTTTGTTTTGATACAAGTCGGGAATCGGGGTACAGATATTACAGCTGAATTTTGTTGCAAAATATTTTGAAAATGTAAAATTTCGATTAATGGAACTTCTCCCCTTCCCTCCTCTTAAAAAGAGGAGAGCGAGTCTCCTGGCAATGCCATTCTATGGAATTAAAAATAACACTCCGACCCCGAAGGGGTCGAATGTTTTTAGAAGAAAATAACCAAAAGCAAAAAACGATGCCGAAGGTATCGAAGTGAAGATTTGAATCCATTTAGTAAGTTAAACGGAACGCCTAAATTTGCTCATCCAGCAAGATACGGAAGGGAATTTGGGGATAGAGCTCAGGAAATAAAACAGATCGAACATGAATAAAAAAAAATGTACAATGAATTTTGATTTAACGGTAAAATGGAAAATTAACTTTTATAGGAGCTCAAACAGTTGAAAGATTTAAGAACTCCTCCCCTTCCCTCCTATTAAAAAGATAAGGGCAAGTCTCTTGGCAATGCGTATTTTAATGAATTAGCCTTCCAAAAGGAGTTGAGAGTGGGCAGAAAATATTTTAAAATGAAAATAACATTATTGATTTTTAAAAAAACAAGGGAATGATTATAAATAAAGTGAGGCAGCTGCACCGAAAACACTGGATTGCTGAATGATCCGACTTCTCCCGACAAGCCAGCGATTTTCCACAACAAATTTATTAAACTAAACAGAAAGGGAAAAGGGGGTTACGTAGAGAGAAAGGAGGCGATAAAGATAATAATATATGGCGATTTTCATTTCTGGGCATCTCTATCATCATATATAAAGCAATTGATAAACATTGTTAAATAAGGTTAATAAGGATTAGCAAAAATATAAAAATATTGAAAAACGCCATAATAATATGGATTTTATGCTCTTTTTTTTGTATATTGTATGTAGCGTTTAATAACAAAAAGGAGTTAGCCAAATGGAAAAGAACAAAGAAATAATTTCCCTTAAAGGGCCAAAAGGTTCAATGGATATCGATGCTAATGATAATTTAACTAAAAAACTGGCTA
>WFQV01000105.1 GCA_015486905.1 Melioribacteraceae bacterium
AGAACGATTTCTTATTTCCACACGGAACGACTTGTTTACACAACGCTGTTTGTAATCTTCGGAATTTTCCGTTACATGTTCCTCGTTTACCGAAAAGATTTCGGAGAGAACATTATTGAAACGCTGATTAAAGATTATTGGTCGATAGCCAATATTATCCTTTATGTTGTTACAATAGTGTGGATTATTTATTAAACTAAAGTTTTGGCGCGATTTTTGGCTTTAACTATTTTTAAGGCGGACAAAAATCGTGACAAAACTCCGGAGGAAAATAAAAAAAATGAAAAAAATATTATTCTTTGTAGCAATAGGAATTTTAATTCTTTCTTGTTCGGAGAACAAAGAAGTAGAGAAATCTAAAATTAAAGTCCAAAATATTTTCCTACAGCAGGTCAATCTTAATTTGGATGAAATCCACTGCTGGCTAAACACAATGCCAGGCGGGGGAGCAAAGTTTAACATTTCCGGCAAAGCCGATTTACAGCCTTCTACCAAATATGATTTCAAAACAATCAAACTTAAAAATATTTCAATTGTTCAAAAAGGCAAGCAGGTTTATTTAATCAATCCGACCGTCAGAATTCTCCAAAAAAACGACTTAACGAAGAAGATAGCTTTTTCAACAATTCGCGGACTGGGACTTGTACCGCAGTTAAATCCCGAAAAGCCGGTTACAATTAAATTGATATTTTCCGACGGCAGTAATAAATTTGCTTATGAAATTGACAATGTAAAAATTGAAAAAATTTACTGATGAACGAAACTTTTCACATAGCAGGTTTAATTCTATTGCTAATTTTAGGAGGATTTTTCTCCTCCTCCGAACTGGCATTTGTTGTCTCAAATAAAATCAAAATTGAAATTTGGGCAAGGAAAGAAAAATCCGCCGCCAAGCATTCCCGGTACTTTGTTCAAAATCCGAACTACTTTTTCTCAACGATTTTAATTTCACAAAACGTTGTAAATATTGCTTTTGCCTCAATTAGTGCGGTGGTTTTTGCAAACCTTTTGCATTTAAATGAATTTTGGATTTTGGTTACTTCTTCATTGCTTATTTTGATTTTATCCGAATTATTTCCCAAATACATTGCAAGGGAATACCCTGACAGAATATTACAAATTACAATTGCACCTATACGTTGGATTAGCATTGCACTGTTCCCGTTTGTTAAAATCTCGAGCTTCTTTTCGGACTTACTAACGGAATCGGAAAACTTGCGGGAAGAAAATTACGCAAACCTCGTCGGTAAAGAAGAAATTCAAGAGCTGCTTAACGAAAGTTCGGCAGCCGGCAATGTGGGAGCCGAGGAGTCGGATATTCTTAATAAAATTTTTAACTTGGGTGAACAGAAAGTTTACGAGGTAATGACACCCCGAACGGAAATTGTGGGAGTGGAGATCAACAGCACAATCAGTGAAGTAATTAAAACGTTCATCGAATCAGGCTACTCGAAACTTCCTGTTTACGAGGAGAATTTGGACAACATCAAAGGCATTGTTTTCGCGTACGATATGTTCAAGCGTCCGAAGGAACTAAGCTCGGTAATCAGAAGTACTATTTTTGTCCCCGAGACCAAAAAAGCTCTCGATATGTTGAAGGAATTTCTTAACAAAAGAATTTCCATTGCTGTAGTCGTGGATGAATTCGGAGGAACGGCAGGAATAGTAACACTCGAAGATGTAATCGAGGAAATGTTCGGCGAGATACGAGACGAATATGACGTAGAGAACGAAGTTTGTAAAAGATTGGATGACGGTTCGTTTGTAATTAGCGGGAAATACGAAATAGACAGAATAAACGAGGAATTTAAATTGGGAATTCCCGAAGGAGACTATGAGACAATGGCGGGATTTATTTTAACAAATTTGGGTAGAATTCCTAAGAAAGGAGAAATAATAAAAATTCAAAATTTTAAAATCAATGTTCTACATTCCGACAGAACTAAAATTAACTTAATCAAACTCACGAAAATTTCCTAAACTCCAAACCGTACCGGTTCTTAACTGAACGGAATTCAGGAATCCACGTGAGGTGCAGATTTAAAATCAGTGGCAAAAATAAAAAATCAGAAAGAAGAAATAAGAAATAGTTAAACGCGAGACTAAAGAGGTAAGATGCTAGACGTTAGTTCCATTACTAATTGAAAGTTAAAAATGGAAAGAGATATACTGAAGGGGTTCAAGTTGGTTCTTGTAAAACCGAGAACCTTGGATGGTTGGATGAATAGTATCCTCAATCAAATCTTCGTTTTTTTGTCATAATATTTTAAACTTTTGTAATAATTGAAATTTGGAAATTGGCTGCAGGCTTTGCCGCGATAAGATTGGATGGTTGGATATCAGATAACAGAAAATTTTTAACCTACCTACCGGCAGGCAGGTTCTTAATTTTTAATTGAATAATCCGTGTTCTATTGTCCAATCAGCATACCATAACTCGTAATTCGTCATTTTCCCCGCCGTTCGGGGGCAAAACGTTCAATAGGAAAAGACAAGCTAAATTTTTTTGCCAATAAATTTAAGCTTGTTCCCCACCTCAATTGAATTTACCCATAATATTTTCTAATTGTAGTTGACGTATGTTTCCTTTATTTTTGCAAAATTGAATAAAATAAGATTTTATTGGAATTTACTTTAGAACATACAGACCTTAAAACAAAGGCACGTGCAGGGAAAATCAATACACCTCACGGTGAGATTGAAACACCTATTTTTATGCCGGTAGGTACACAGGGGACGGTAAAAGCTGTTACGCAGAGAACATTGAAAAATGAAATAAAAGCCCCGATTATTTTGAGCAACACTTACCATTTGTACATTCGTCCCGGTACGGAAATTATCGAAAAAGCCGGCGGACTTCACAAATTTATTAATTGGGACGGTGCAATACTTACCGATTCGGGCGGATTTCAAATTTACTCCCTCTCGGAATTGCGGGAAATCAAGGATGACGGAGTTGAATTCCGTTCTCATATCGACGGTTCAAAACATTTTTTCTCTCCGCAAAAAGTGATTGAAATACAACGCTCAATCGGCTCGGACATAATGATGCCTTTGGACGAATGCACCCCCTACCCGTGCGATTACGGTTACGCAAAACGTTCACAAAAATTAACAAGTCGCTGGGCTTTGCTTAACAAGGAGGCATTTGAAAAATCTAATCCGAAATACGATTTTGAGCAGTCTCTCTTCGGAATAGTTCAAGGCAGCGTTTACAAAGATTTAAGGGAAATATCCGCACGTGATTTGACCGCTCTTGATTTTGACGGTTATTCAATAGGCGGACTTGCAGTTGGTGAACCTACGGTAACGATGAATGAAATAACCGACTTTGTTACGGATGTTCTCCCGGAAGGAAAGCCACGTTATTTAATGGGCGTAGGCAGACCCGAAAATATTTTGGATGCGATAGAAAGAGGCGTAGATATGTTCGATTGTGTAATGCCCACGCGCAACGCACGCAACGCATACCTCTTTACTTCCGAGGGAATATTGACAATTAGAAATGCCGTTTACAAAGATGATTTTTCACCCGTTGACGAAAATTGTGATTGTTACACTTGCCAAAGTTTTTCACGCGCCTATCTGAGGCACCTTTTCAACGCAAATGAAATTTTGGCTTTGGAATTGGCTACGATTCACAACTTAACATTTTACATGAATTTAGTTCGCCGGGCAAGGGAAGAAATTCTGAAAGATAATTTTAAAGAATGGAAAAATAATATTTTAAATAAACTAACAACTAACATAAAACTACTTAAGGAGGATTAAGTGGAATACTTAATTGCAATGGCGCCTCAAGGCGGTTCGCAAGGTGGCGGAGGAATGATGGGAACTTTAATAATGTTCGCCGCAATCTTTGCTATTTTTTATTTTATGATTATCAGACCGCAGCAAAAGCGTCAGAAAGAAAAAGAAAAAATGCTTAACGCTTTGAAGAAAGGCGATAAAGTAATGACAAGCGGCGGAATGCACGGTGTGATTGCAGGATTGGATGAAAAGACCGTACTTATTGAGGTTGCAAAGGACGTTAAGATTAAATTCGACCGCTCCGCAGTTACCGCTATTACCGACACGAAATCAAAAGGAAAGTAATTTACGAAGTCTGCTCTATTATTAGAGTAGCCATTCTCCGATTATGAAAGTCTTAAACAAACAAAGCAATTTCCTCGGACTTGACAAAAAATACTCCGATTACGAAAATTCCCAAATAGTCATTTTGCCTATCCCTTTGGAAAAGACAGTTAGCTACGGCAAAGGTACGGCAAAGGGTCCTAAGGAAATTCTGAAAGCATCGCATTACGTAGAGTTCTTCGACGAAGAAACAAACGGTGAAATATGTTTTGAAAAAGGGATTGCCACTTTACACGAAGACGATTATTCAAAACTCACGCTTAAAAAATCGTTGGACAAAATCTACACTAAGGCGAAAACTCTTTTACACGATGGTAAGTTTGTTGTGACTCTTGGCGGAGAGCATTCCGTCTCCTTCCCCGTTATTAAAGCACACTTGGAAAAATATCCGGATTTGAGCATATTCCAAATCGACGCTCATTCGGATTTGCGGCAAATCTATGAGGGCACGAAATATTCCCATGCGTGTGTAATGGCAAGGGTTGCTGAATTAACCACACAAATTACACAAGTGGGAATTCGGGCACAATGCAAGGAGGAAGCCCGCTTCATTAAAGAAAACGGCATTAAAACTTTTTATACTCGCGATATTCGAACAAACAAATTCGGGAAAAATTGGCAGAAGAAAGTTGTTGAAACACTTGGTGAAAATATTTACATTACATTCGACTTGGACGGTTTCGACCCTTCGTTGCTACCTGCTACAGGCACCCCCGAACCCGGCGGCTTGTTCTGGGACGAAACAATGAAACTGCTTAAAATGGTTGGCGAAAGTAAAAACATTGTGGGCTTCGACGTCGTTGAATTGGCCCCTTCAAAAGTTCACACCGCTTCAAATTTTACTGCGTCAAAATTGACTTACAAATTGATGAATTATTCTTTCTTAAATTCTTAGGTGACTATCATGATAACTGACAAACCCCACTATTACGACGGCTTAATTTACGATAAATTTATTGCTCCCAACCAAGATTTGATTTTTCGTTTGATTTCCAGCATGGTCAAAGAAAATTCGAGAGTCCTTGACGTCGGCTGCGGTACCGGTAGGCTTGACCTTCAAATTGCAGAGAAATGTAAAGAAGTTGTTGGGCTTGATTTATCTCAAAGAAATATTAAAACTGCCGAAAAGAATAGGATTAAAAAGGGAATCGACAACGTTAAATTTTACCACACCTCTTTGGAGGAATTTAACAAAGAGGTAAAAAACAAATTTGATTTTGCAATAATGACCTACGTGATTCATGAGATTCATCCCGACGAACGGCTGCCTTTGTTGAATGAAATGAAAAAAGCCGCCGACAGAATAATCTTAGCCGATTACCTCGTTCCGCGTCCAAAGTATCATTTCTATTTGAATGAATTTATTGAATTCATTGCAGGTAAAAGTCATTATTACGGATTCAAAACGTACGTTCGAAACGGAGGATTAACCACACTGTGCAAAGAATCGGGATTAAAAATAATTAAAGAGGTTAAAGGCAAACCTCGAACAACTCATTTAATTATGGGAGAATAAGCGAAAAAAAATTCCGAAATTTCCTGACTTCAAAGACACAAGGTTTTTCAATCCATTGTGCAAAGAATTTCCCGTCTTCCTCGAGCTGTAATTCTTATCCGAAAAAGAATTATCTTTAGTTTGAAAATTAAATATTTTTCGAAAGGAGGATATTTCGAGAATGTTAAAAAGAATTGTATTTCTGTTTTTATTTTTTATTTCCTCTTCACTATTTGCACAGTCGAGAGTTTACGTCGGCGATATTGAAAGCGAAATTGATTTAAGTTTGGCTCCCTACGTGCGGAGAGTAATTAAGGAAGCGGAAGAAAATAATGCAAAGGCTGTCATTTTTAAAATAAACACTTTCGGCGGCAGGGTAGATGCAGCAACTCAAATAAAAGATGCGATTTTAAATTCTTCCATTCCTACAGTGGCTTTTGTTGACAGACGTGCCATTTCTGCCGGTGCTCTTATTACACTTTCGTGCAACAAAATAATAATGACACCGGGTTCTTCCGTTGGTGCATCTACTGTGGTCAATGAGAGGGGACAAAAACAATCAGAGAAATACCAATCCTTTATGCGTTCGGAGATGCGCTCCACAGCAGAAAAAAATAACCGCCGTAAGGACATTGCGGAGGGAATGGTTGACGAAAGAATCGTGGTGCCGGGTTTGGTGGACAGTACAAAGTTAATCACATTAACTGCAGATGAAGCTTTAAAATACGGAATTGCCGATACTGTGCTGAACAACTTGAGCGATGTTCCGAAATATCTAAAGGTTGGGAATGCCAAAGTGGTTGAAATAAAAAGCAATTGGTCGGAGGATGTAGTTAAATTTTTAAACAACCCCATTGTATCTTCCCTGCTAATAATGATTGGACTTGTAGGGATGTTCATTGAAATTAAAACTCCCGGTTGGGGGGTAGCCGGTACCGCTTCTATTATTGCCCTTGCTCTGTTCTTCGGTTCGGGCTACATTGTGGAATTAGCATCAGCCACCGAAATATTGATTTTCGTCCTCGGAGTAATCCTTTTACTTTTGGAAATTTTTGTAATTCCCGGATTCGGCATTGCCGGAGTGTTGGGAATAATTTTTATTATCGGAGGAATTTTTCTAAGTCTTCTTTCAAATTTACCGCTCTTTAGTTTTGCTTCCGTTTCCGGCGCTTTAATTCAATTGGCCATCTCACTTGTCTTTTCTCTTTTGATAATGTATTTGCTGGCAAAATATTTACCTAAGACGGTTATTTGGAACAGAATGATTTTAAGTTCCAACATTGCTTCTAAATCCGGCTACGCAGAGAAGAAGGGAGTAAACACACTTGTTGGTAAAGTAGGAGAAGCCTACACAGATTTGCGTCCCGCCGGTATTGCTCTTATTAAAGGCAAACGTATTGATGTTGTAACTCAAGGCGAATATATTGATAAAGGAAGCAAAATAAAGGTAATCAAGACGGAAGGTATGAATGTAATTGTTGAAAAAACTTAGCGAGGCAATACAAAATTTTTAATGTGGAATGTTTAATTATAAATGATTAATGTTGATAATCAATTATTTAGTAGAGCAGATAAATTAAAAGACAAAAAGGCTAAAAGATAAAGAGGCTAAAAGGTACGTTAGTAAACAGATAATAGCACCTATCCAACGCAATTCGGTTGTTCTTTGTTTGTAGGTTTAGGAGGGTTGAAAGACTAAAAGATTAAAAGGCGAAAAGGAGCAAAAAGGATTGTTGGATGATTGGATGGTTGGATGATTGGATATCAAATAACAGAGAACAGAAAATTAGGAATTATGAATGTTGAATTAAATGATCCGTGAAAATCCCGTAGCAATCCGTGTCATCCGTGTTCTATTGCCCAATCAGCCTCCCATAACTCGTAATTCGTCATTTTCCCCGCCGTTGGCGGGACGTCATTCATTGTGGTAGAAAAGTTCGGAGTGTGAAAGTTATTTCCAGAAAGCTGGTAACTG
>WFQV01000106.1 GCA_015486905.1 Melioribacteraceae bacterium
AAACCGACGGCTAAGCAACTTTACTCTTCTACTTTTTACGGAACGCGCTTTGCTCCGAGAGCTTCAAATAACTGGTTCTGGATGGGAAAGTTAACTTACAAAATAAGCCCTACAATGAAACTCGTTCTTTCCTACAATCAGTCGGTTAGTATTAATCAAAACTCCCAATCTTTGCAGGCAAATTTGGAATACGTTGAGCCGAGCCCGGGTTATCAATACACTTTCCAAAAAATTCTGGACAATGCGAACACCTTTACTCACAACAATAAATACACTTCTTTGAGCTGGACGCACACGCTGAACGCAAAAACATTTTACGAATTAAAGCTTAATCATTTCTACTCTAATTTACGCGCCGATGCAAACGGGAAATATTGGTACGACTACCGTGAGCCGAAAGATATTGTTACGTTCCCTATTGAGTATTACAACAAGGACAGGGACACGGTAGGTGTAATTCCTGGCGATGGTTTTTGGGACGTTGGAAATCCTTTTACTTGGCGGGACCATTTCATTGACGAATATTCGATTAAAGGAGACCTGACAAGTTTCTTCGACGAAAAGAACAAATTTAAAACCGGTTTTAATATGGTATTTCAGGAAATGCAAGTGGTGGATATTTACAAACCTTGGATTGGTACTCTCGGTTTGAACAACGATATTTACCGTGTCTTTCCTGCTCACGGCGCCTTTTACGCACAGGACAATGTAAACTTCGAAGGAATGATTCTGAACTTCGGTTTGCGCCTTGACTATTGGTTCCCGGGCAAATATGTTGACGATGCGGTTAACAATCCCGACGTGGTTACTATTCCCGACGAAGTTCGCAAACGTTACCACAACGATACATTCGGCTGGTTCGGCGGCAGAAGGTGGAAGGCAAGACTCAGCCCACGTTTGGGAATCTCTCACCCGGTTACGAACAATCAAATTTTGTTTTTCTCTTACGGACATTTTTCCAAATGGCCACGTCCGCAGTTTGTGTACGCGAAACTAAGTCCTACGAATGCAAAATCTTCGTTTCAAAAATTCGGCAATCCCGATTTGAATCCAGAAACTACGGTAGCTTACGAATTGGGATTGAAAACACAGTTCACACAAAACGACGTTCTTACCCTAACGGCTTACTACAAAGATATTTTCGATTATATCCGTACCAGAACTGCTAAAATTCGTTCGGCAAGGTTTGCTACCAAGACGTTCATTACTTACGCTAACTTGGACTACGCACGCTCGCGGGGTTTGGAACTTGAATACAAAAAAAGAATAGGGAAGTGGTTTAACGGAATGCTCTCCGTTTCTTACTCAATTGTTACGGGCAAAAGCTCATCTGCCGACGAGGGCGTTTTGATTTTACGCAACGATCTCTCGGAATCGATTAAAGAGCAATATGTTCAATGGGACCGCCCGTTAACGGCAAGCGCCAGTTTTAATTTTTACATTGAAAAAAACAAACCGCTTTTTGGTTTCGGCAAAGGTATTTTGGACGACATCAATTTTTACACGAGGATATTTTTTGAATCGGGCAAACGTTACACCCCGGCTATATTTACCGGTAGTTACACTCAGGACGGACGTCCGGAATATATTACCGACAGAACCAACCGTTACGGTGCCATCGGTGACAATTGGTTCTGGATTGATATGAATATAGAGAAATATTTTTCCCTCGGAGGATTAAAATTCTCGTTTAAAGTTGAAATAAATAATCTTTTAGATACTAAAAATTCTGCCATCATTAACCCCGTTACCGGAAAGGCTTACGAATACGGCGACCCGACTCCGCTTACTTGGAACGACCCTCTTTATCCCGACTTGCAAGCGCCGTTGAAACCGTATCCTTTCAATCCCGCGAGATACTTGACTCGGCAGAATGTTAAATTCGGAATAGGTTTAAGATTTTAATTTTTGAAAATAATTTTGAAAAAGAAATCAGAGGTTTGAGAATTTGAAAAGAAATATTTTGTTAATATTGCTTGCCTTTTGGATTGCGCCTTCGGTAATGCACGCTCAGCTGTTTCCAACGCTTGGCGGGCAAAGGGCTGGCATTTCCACCGCTCAATTTCTTAAAATTGGTGTGGGCAGCAGAGCAACTGCAATGGGGGACGCTTTTGTAGCGGTTGCTAACGACGTTAGCTCGCTTTATTGGAATCCCGCCGGTGTAGTCCAAACAAAACAAAACGAAATAATGTTTTCACACAATCAGTGGCTGGTGGATATTTCGCACGAGTTTGTTGGCGGTATTTACCATTTCTCCGAAAACGATGCCGTAGGCGTTTCGCTTACTGCTCTTCATATGCAAGATATGCCGGTTACTACGGAGGTAATGCCTTTTGGTAACGGGCAGTATTTTTCGTATGGAGACGTAGCCGCCGCACTAACTTACTCTCGTAAAATGACAAGCCAGTTTAGCTTCGGCGCTACAATCCGATACGTGGAAGAAACACTGGACAAATTAAAAATGCGCGGCGTAATGATTGACTTAGGCACTTATTATTGGACGGGCTTGGGCACAACACGCTTTGCAGTTGCAATTACTAACTTCGGTAATCAAATGGCTCCCGATGGCAAAGTTATACTGTTCGGTCACCGTGAAACTTCATCATGGCAGTCTTTCTCTCCGCCTACTATTTTCAGAATCGGTTTTGCTTTTGAACCTCTGCAAACAACTACGCAAAGGGTAACCGCCTCTGTACAATTAAATCACCCTAATGACAACAGTGAAAATATTTCAGCCGGGCTTGAATACTCCTGGCGGAATATTTTGTCCTTACGCGGAGGTTACAAGTTTAACGTTGATGAGCAGAATTACTCTTTCGGCGCAGGGGTTCACTTGCCGCTTAAAATTGCCGACGTTAGCGTAAGTTACGCATTTGTGAATTTTACCAGACTTGGTTCGGCGCAAAGATTTTCAATTATTTTGGGATTTTAACAGATGAAATACATTTTGACTTTTCTGATTTTCCTTGGAATTTTAATTTCTTCAGGCTGCGACGAAAAATTTCAAATTCCGAATATTCCAAACAAGCAAGGCGGGAATATTAGTGACACGGTTTACATTAAACAAAATCCCGATTGGACGGGTTTTAACAAGCCGGAAGCTATTATTGTCGGGCATGAACCGTTCATTTACGTTGCGGATACTTACAACGACAGAATAGTGATGATGAACGTTGCGGGGCAAGTACTTGGCACAAAAGAAGTCAAACATCCCGTCGCTTTGGCTCAGGATTACAGATTAAATTTAATTGTCTGCGCAAGGTTCGATACTACCATTAGCGGTAATCCCGTTTCCTTCAGTGCCATTTACAAAATTGACATGGTAAGTGCTGGGCATATTATTGCGCAAGCACCGATGAAAAGGCTTCTACCGCAAGACCCCTCGATTGACCCGTTTGCTTTTACCCGTCCCGATAGACAGTACACCGGTGTAACTGTTTTTTACGACAATTCATTTTTCGTTTCTCGTAAGGGACCGGTTAATAACAATCCGGTTGACAGAGACAATGCAATCTTGCATATTCGGGAAGGAGTTTCTTCTTACAGCGGAAAAGATACGCTTTACATCAGTAAAGTCCCAGGTTTAACGGCAGAAGGCACAGGCTTAATGTCGGCTAATAAAATCAGCTCCCTTACATCTTTGAACCGACACAATTTTGATTTCATTCTTACTTTAATAGGAGATAACAGCTTTAAAGTTCAATGGTTACATTACGTTACTACGCAGGATTTTCAAGGTTACAAAAGCCAATTACAACCGTTTGAATCCGATATGATGGCGGTTAACCGTTTTGCCGAACCTGAGGGTGTGACTATTGACAATAAGAACAATATCTTTGTAGCCGACGCTAAAAAAGACAGCGTTTTTAAATTTAACTCTTTCGGCGATGAAATGGAATCCTTCGGCGGACCGGGTATGTTTAACCATCCGCACGACGTTGCCTTTTACGACCGAACCGTTTACGTGGTTGACACGGACAATAACAGAATCGTCAGATTTATTCTTTCCACCGAAATAGATTAAGGAATATAATAATGAGAAAATTTTTTGTTGTAATTATTTTTACCGCAAGTGTTTTATTTGCACAGGCAATAACTCCGATTATTGATTTGCATAAGAACGATGCCAACGGAAGCCCGGTTATGCTCGATCAGATGGTTACGGTGGAAGGCATTGTTACCGCATCGAATCAATTCGGTAACAGCGGACCCGGAGCAGTTGAGGATGCTACCGGCGGAGTAGCGGTTTACGGTAGTGGATTTGCAAATGCCGTACAGATTGGTGACTCGGTGAAACTGCGCGCAAAAGTAACGCTTTACAATGGACTTGTAGAATTGAAATTCGATGCATTATCCACGATAACTGTTTACAAGCGCAATGTGAATGTTGAACCCAAACTTGTTACGCTGGCTGATTTGGCAAATCAGCAATGGAACGATGTCGAAGAATATGAAGGGAGCCTCGTTAGAATTAATAATGTTACTATTTCCGGCTCGGGTTATTTTGACGGCGGGACGAGCGGGCACAATTACTCGATAAGCGATTCGTCAGGTACGTTGCAAATGAGAATCGACGAAAGCGTTAATATTGTCGGTACGGCTATTCCTTCTTCGCCTATTGACATTATCGCCATTGTGGCGCAGTACGATAGATCGGCGCCTTACAGTAGCGGTTACCAAATTCTGCCACGTAGTATTGATGACATAATAACAAGCGCCGTCCCTACAATATTAACACCGGTTGTGGCAGCTAACATCACTCCGAATTCTTTCACGGTTTATTTCAATACACTGCACAACGGTAATGCGGAGGTTAAATACGGAAAAACCCTTAACTTGGAAATGGGAGATGTTGTAATTGACGAAGATACGACTTATCACGCTGTTAAAATTGAAGGTTTGGAAGAAGTTACAACTTATTACTACAAAGTTTTTTCTACAAATTCATTGGGGACAAGCGAAAGCAAAACTTATTCTGTCACAACTTCAAGTTCAAATCCCGAAACAGGTACAATCAACGTTTATTTCAATTTTCCGGTTGACCACAGCGTTTCAATTCCGGGAAACGAGGCGCATGGTAATGTAGATTTTACAAGTAAAATTGTTAATAGAATTAATCACGCCACTTATTCGATTGACTTAGCTCTTTACAGTTTCTTCGGGATAGCTGATATTGAAAATGCTTTGATTGCCGCGAAGAACCGAGGGGTAAAAATTCGCCTTGTTTACGACAACAGAACGCTTCAAAGTTCGGTCGAAAGACTTTTAAATGCCGGAGTTAAAATGAGTCAGCGTCCGGAAATGAGAGGAATAATGCACAACAAATTTGCTGTCTTTGACGAACGGGATAACAATCCCGATAACGACTGGGTCTGGACAGGCTCTTGGAATTGGACTTCAACCGAATTGAATTGGCGTAACAATGCAATTGAAATTAACGACCCCGCGCTCGCCAAAGCTTACACAAAAGAATTTGAAGAGATGTGGGGTAGTGACACTGACGAGCCGGATTCGGCAAACGCAAAATTCGGTCCTTACAAAACCGACAACACACCGCATTCCTTCTCAATTAAAAAACGCCCGGTACAACTTTATTTTAGCCCTTCGGACGGAACGGAAGGACATCTTGCCGATGCAATCGGTACGGCAGATTCTTCGATTTACTTTGCAGTATTAAGTTTTACCAGCGACCCGCTTTATTACGCAATTGAAAACCGTTACAATGCCGGAGCGAAAGACATTCGCGGAATTATTACAGATGTAACTTCTCAAGGCTCGGAGTTTACACAACTTTCCAACTTAGCTCCCGGCGAAATTTTCGATTACAATCTTGACGGACGACTTCACGATAAATACGGAATGGTAGATGCTTCTTATCCTACGTCGGACCCAACCGTAATGACCGGTTCGCATAATTGGTCACGTTCGGCAAATGAAAAGAACGACGAAAACACATTGATTATCCATGACATCTACATTGCAAATCAATACATGCAGGACTTTAAAAAAAGGTACAACGAATTAGGCGGTACTACGGCTTTTGTAGTTCCCAATATTTCTGCGGTTAAAGGTGGAAATAATGTTTACCCGAAATCGATTGTGTTAAATCAAAATTACCCCAATCCTTTTGGTGAGTCAAAATATTCGGAAAGCCCTATTACGACAATTACTTTTTATTTGCCTTATCGGAATGAAGTTACTTTAACCGTTAGTGATATTTTGGGCAGAAAAGTAGCTACGCTTTACAATGGAAAAGCCAAAAGGGGACTGAACGTGTTCGATTTCAACGGCAAAAGTCTTCCGAGCGGAATTTATTTTTATTCATTGCGTACGAACGGGAAAATTTACACTAAGAAAATGCTTTTGGTAAAATAAAGTTTTAATTATCTTTGCAGTTCAAAATTTGAATTTTTGCCAAGCCCCGATTAACAGATTGTTGCCCAACCCCGTCAGGTCCGGAAGGAAGCAGCGGTCAGCATTCAATCTGTGTAATCGGTAAGCTTGGCAATTTTTTTTAAAAGAAGAATTAGATTTTATTTTTAAAGTTGTTTACATAAATTTGCAAAAAACCTTAATGGATTTGAACGAAAAGATGAAACCGTTACGTTTTGAAGACGTTTACAATTATGTTGAAAACAACATTGGAGTTTTTCACGGTAAAAGGATTGAAAGCCTTAACACACTTAAGTTAGACAAAATTTTAAAAAGTAAAAATCCTTACTTGTTTAAAGCCAAATATGTTTTAACTGCAGAACAAATCGTAAAGGGATTGGTTGATGCCCGTATTTCATCAATTGAAGAAAAAATATTTGTAGATTGGCTGGAAGGCTTGGCTATTTTCATTAATGAAAAAGTTTACGGCGGGTGGAAATCCGGAATTACCGGAATCGATTTGGAATTCAATAAAGAAGGTATTCGTTACATTGTTACAATTAAATCCGGTTCTAATTGGGGTAATAGTAGTCAAATAGCAAAAATGAAGGAAGATTTTCGTAAGGCTATTCGAACCTTAAGAACGAGCAGCTCCGGTTTAAATATTGTGGCTGTTAACGGATGTTGCTACGGTAAAGATTCGAGACCCGAAAAGGAAGAATATTTGAAACTTTGCGGACAAAGATTTTGGGAGTTCATTTCGGGCAATGGAGAACTTTACACTGAAATAATTGAGCCTCTTGGATACAAAGCTAAGGAAAAGAACCAAGAATTTTTAGAATCTTATTCTCAAATGTTAAACAAATTTACTTCGGAATTCCTCGGCAGATTCTCTAAAACGAATGGTCAAATTAATTGGAATAAGTTAGTTGAATTCAATTCGGGGAAAAATTAATTTTTTGTAGAAATAAAAAAGCCCAAATCTTTCGAAATGGGCTTTCCAGTAAATACAAATAAATAATAAGGAGGCATGCTATCTTACTTTTATTTTCTTTTCTCTAATCATTTTCGCCAATTCGCCTGTACCGTTCTTGGAAATAGTTCTAAGCGCATTGGTAGAAAGTTTAACGGTAACGAATCTATTTAATTCTTTAACCCAAATTCTTTTCTTTTGAAGGTTAGGTAAGAATCTTCTTTTCGTCTTGTTGTGCGCATGCGAAATAGAATGTCCGCTAATGGGCCCTTTTCCTGTTACTTGACATCTTCTCGACATATTTTCCTCATCATTCTTCAAAATTTAAGATTTCAAATTTAATAATTTTTCTGCTTAAGGTAAAGTATTCAGAGAAAAATTATGTGGAGATACAAGTTTAAAGTTACAAGTTTAAAATCGGTGGCAAAAAATAAAAATCAGAAAGAAGAAACAAGAAATAAGAAATAGTTAAAAGTTAGACGCAAGAGGTAAGACGCTAGACGTTAGTCTCATTATTAGTTGAAAGTGGAAAACGGAAAGAAGCTTAATGAAGAAATTTAAGTTGGTTCTTGTAAAACCGAGAATCTTGCATGGTTGGATGAATGGATGGTTGGATGCTACGACTTCGTCTGTGCTTCGCTTGACTTCGTCGCGACAGGTCCGGCTTCGCCCTTGCTGTTCCGCATTTGCGGGAGCTTCGTGGCGACAGGTTGCATTTTTGTAGCGTAGATTGCTTGCAATCTGCGAAAATTCAGAGGGAAACAATCTCTCAAAT
>WFQV01000107.1 GCA_015486905.1 Melioribacteraceae bacterium
GGATGCTATGCTGTCGCAAGAGTTTAAGGTTAATGTTTCAGGACCAACAATAGTCGGCAGCAGCGGCGAGCATCTGAAAATAAAATTTCCGGGAGCAACAATTGACAATAAAACCGTAGCCTCTTCTACGATTGATGTAGCGGAAGTTAAAGGTTTATTAAATAACACATCTGCTTTGCCGACACCCGGAATTCAATTAAACATCGGTACTATTTACGGTACGCAGGCGGCTTTAAGATGGTTGCCAAGTGTTGATTTACAAAACTTGGGTAAGTTCTCGCTCTTTGGATTTGGAATACTGCATAATATTAATTCTTGGGTTCCGTTACCGTTACCTCTCGATTTTTCACTCGGTTTCTTTACACAGAAATTGACTGTGGGAGATGTTTTCCAAAGCAAAGCAACTCAATTCGGGCTTTACGTTAGCAGAACCATTGGCTTCGGCGTGTCGGTTACTCCTTACGCCGGAATCACTTCCGAGTCCGCAACCACTACAATAAAATATGATTACACCTTCGATACACCGGCGGGACCTTCCACACAGCACATCCAATTCGATTTGAATGGCGAGAACGGTATAGGCATTACTCTCGGTGCTAAGTTAAGTTTGTTCTTCTTTAATATTGCCGCTGATTACAAAATTGCCAAAACCAATACGGCAACGGCTGCAATGTTTTTCGGATTTTAAAATTACTCCGGGTTTTTAAAAAGGTGAGTCAGAGAGTCTCCTTCCCAGAAGGAGACTCTTTTTAATTCCAATATTGCATTAGTAATGTAAGGCGATAAGAAAGAAAATAACGAAAATCATTTTGCAGAGCGGATTATTTAATCTCAAATCCGTGCAAATCACGTAGCACTCCGTGTCATCCTTGTTCTATTGTTTTGGCAAATTTATCTTCTGCTGCCCGGCAAATAGCTTGGTAAGGGCAATATTTGCATACTGTTTCTTCTCTGTTTTCAATTGTCGAAAGAGGGAATCTCCCGAGCGAAATGTTCTTGACGTACTCTGTGATTTTTTCTTCAAGTATGTTAAAAAGATTTTCGTTAATTTCTGCAAATTCGGATTTGTCGGGATTTTCTTTCTTAATTAATTTTCCACGCGCTCTGTTTTCGTTTGCAAGTTGCTTCCCAAAATCACCGGCATTGTATTTCAAGGAGTAAATAATCATTCCCGCACCCTCGTAATCTTCACCCAAGAGTTGCCTTGCCGCAAAAAGGTAAACGGGTAATTGAAGTGAAAGTCCGTCGGATATTTCCTTTTGACTCGGCTTCTTACCGCTTAATTTGTAATCCACAACATTGTAAAGTTTTTCTTTTTCGTTGATTTCAATTCGGTCGATTTTCCCCCTAATTAAAACTCCTCCTATTTTAATTGGCTCGGTGCGCATCATTGTTGATTCTTCTTTGAGATTTTCAAACCCGAATGACGCCTCAAAATATTTGGGTGTGAAGCCTGAATTGTCGTTCCGTTCGACTTCTAAAAACCTGTAGAGAATCGAGTCATTCTCGTTGCCTCCGATGCCGAGAATTTTTTCCTTTTCGTAAAAAGAAAGTTCCGATTTAAATATTTGAGTCCTTCCAATTTCTTCGCGTGCAATTTGAAAGATTAACCTCTTGGCTTGAAGGAATATTTCTTCCCCTGCGTTATTTAAAATTATTTTTTCCTTCAATGCCTGAGAATAAAAACGGTAAAGGATGTTGTGAATAATCCAGCCCAATTCAACCGGCTCTATTTCTTCCTTGGGTTCTTCAAGAATTTCAATTTTTAAAATTCTTTCTAAGAAAAACTTGAACGGGCACTGTGCGTAAGTTTCTAATTGTGTTGCCGAATAAACCCTGCTTTTCCAGGAAGCCAAATAACTTTTTAATTTTTCGTTCGAATTATTTTCCATAGAATCTTTCAGCAGAAAGCCTAAGTAAGCTGCCGAATCTTCTGCTCTTTGTAGTTTCGAATAATCAATGTTCAAAAATCGAACTATTTTTCCCGCGTCAATTTTAAATGTGTTTTCGGATGTAAGAAAACGTTTTGATTCATTGTTTTTAATCAGCAAGTAAAAATCTTTTAAAAGCTCTTCCCTCGAAAAGTAAAAGTCGTTAAAATCCTCGGGTTTTAAATTCGTTACTGAAAACAGTTCCTCGAATTCCGTGAGGAATGAAGAGCGAGCCAATTCTTTTTTAAGTTCAAACTTTGGCAGAGTAAGATAAAGTTTCTTCCTCCAGGCTTTTAATGCTTGGTAGAAAAGATAGCGTTGTTCGGTAAGATGCCTCAATTCGTTTTTGGCGAATGCTTCCGGCTTAAATATTTCGGGGCGGTATTTAATCGGGAAGTCGCCATCGACCATTCCTGCGACGAACAAGTAGTCGAAAGTCAAACCGCGGATTTCATTTGCCGAAGTAACCAGTACGCCGTAGTCCGAACGTTCCTTTACATTAAAGCGCGATGAGTGTGCCAGCGTTCGTAATCTTTCCAGAAAAAAGTTAATTTTAAATTTCTCTTTCTTTCCTTCTTTGATTTCAATTAAAGCAAATACTTCTTCGACGGATTCGAGCAACGTGGAAACACTTTTAATGTTTGTTTCCTGTTGGAAGTCATCGCCCTGCAGTAGAAGAATGTTTATTCCAAGAGCCTTGATTAACAGTTTTAATTGTTTAACAAACTCGCCAATTGTAAGAGGTGTTGAAAACGGATTTAGCAGGTTTTTAATTTCCTCAATACTCTCAAGCGCCGATTCGAATATTTGTTTCTGAGAGGGGTCCTCTTCTATTTTTATCTGATTACCGAGTTGCGCCTCCCAATTTTCCAATCCTATTGTGATTTTTAAGATTCTTGCTGAGGATTGAAGCGCACCGACATTAACCCCGGGCGCGTTGATGAACCCGCTGCTAAAAGCCCGCAGAATGTTTTTGTAATAGTAATTGTTTTCAACTATTTCCAAAAGGTTTAATATTGCCGTTACCGGCTGAGTTCTGTCCAAGGAAATTCTGTCGGTTAAATTTAGCGGGATGCCGTAATCGCAAAAAACATCACGGACTATTTGCGAATAATTGGAAATGGAATTGAAAACAACGCAGATTTCATTAGGCGGTGTGTCAGTTTCAATTAAAATTCGCTTTATTTGCTTTGCAATTAATTGAATTTCATGCTCGCGGTTTTCTCCTTCTATTAAAAAAACTTTGTCGGCAAAGGAAGTTTCTTTTTTAGTAACTGGTTTAAAAAGTTTTTCTCGGACAATATTGACGAAGATACTGTTTTTTAAGGGTGAAACCTCCTCGACTTCTTTGAACCCTTTGTTTTTAAGAGCGTTGTAACAGTCGTCCAAATGTGAAAACAGAAGGTAGTTGAATTTATAGTAATCGAAGTTAACAAACGATTCAACGTTGGACAATTTGGAAAGCATCTCAAGTATTTTAATTTCCGGCGGGGAGAATTCATCGAAGCCGTTGACAATTATTGTTTTGACTTCGGGATAAAGTTCACGAAAAATATTTTGGAACGTTTCTTTCCCGAGCGCGAGAATCTTTTCGTAAACGTCACCTGTTTCAAACGCATTTACCGAGCGGGTGGATGCTAAATATTCCGAGTAAATATTTGCAATGTCAATCGATTTTCTCTTCTCTGCGTCGCTAAGTCCCTTTGTGGAATTCAGCAAATCATTAGCCCAAATTCCGAAACGTTTGAATTCGGAGATTACTTCGCGAAATTCTTCAATTGTGCCGAACGGAATTTCACCATTGTAAGAAGAAAAGAACTGAAGCTTTGTTTTTGCTGCGGCTTGTTCCAGAAAGACGGAAGCGGCTGATTCCGAGAGTGTGCGAAAAATTTCTTTTTCAGAAAGAATTTTTTGAGTGAATGTGTCCAGCGTTTCAATGTTTATTACCGAAGCACCTTTACGCGGCGTAAGGTCAATCAACCGTTTTTTTAATTTTCTTACACGACGGTTGGTGGGAACAATTAATAAAAATTTTTCAAGCAAATTTTCTTTTGTCAGATCGTCAACCAAACGCTCTAAATCTATTTGCTTTTTAGATGTCTTGGCAAGAATCATTTTTTAACCAAGAATCTATAAGAAGTTTTAATTTGTTTTTCCGTGTCTATTTCCAACAACTTGATTACTTCGTTGAAGCGGCTTTCGGCGTCCTTTTTCCCTTTTGTTACGGCGGTTTCCAACTCAAGGAATTTTCCCAGCCCTTTAACAGAGTCGAGGTGAATTCTTGTTCCCTTGTAAATAAAGAGCTTTCGGACTTTTTCCACTACCGCTTCCTTTGGCAAAAAGTTTAGGAAAGTTTTTTCAATGTTTTTGCCTTCTAAAGAAATAACCTCAAAGTTGCTCCAACGCTTTTTGCCTTTTTCGTTGCGGTTGTAATAGATTAACTCGTGTTTTCCGTTTTGCCGCCGCAATTTTAAGAGCCCGCTTTCAGCAGTAAAGTAAATATCTTTTTGTCTCAATTCCCCTTTGTACTCGACATTAATTTTGCTTAATGTTTTCAGCACTTTTCTGAAGTCGTTGATTTTAATTTTAAGTTCTAAGTTGGTAGCCATTTCTTACTCGGAACGTTTTTTCATTTTTATTTTACAATAATAGGAATTAACATTGTTTTTAAAGATATTATTATTAATTTTAAATTAAAAAGATTCTAAAGGAAATAGTAATGTTAAAGAAAATAATTTTTGTCTTATTGTTAATTCCGGCTATGATGGTCTTTCCGCAAAAATTAGGCAAAATGGCCGGGGGACCCAAGCCCGTTAAGTTCCCGGAAAACGCTTGGGGTGTGGATATAATGTTCGGCGAAGGAGGCTTCGGTTTCGGCGCTTTCCTGCGTAAGAATTTTAACCGAGAGATTACCGGTTTTACGGATATTTCTTTTTCCGAATCGAAGGACGAGCATGAAATTCAATTCGTCGATTATTGGGGCAGGACTTTCACTCTCGGCAAAAAAAACAGGGTGTTTTTGATTCCTTTGAACTTCGGAATACAGTACAGACTTTTTACAAACACATTGACGGATAACTTCCGCCCTTATTTGAATGCCGGTGCCGGCCCGACTTATGTTCTCACCACACCTTACGAGCTTGAGTTCTTTACTTCCTTCAAGGAGACACAGAGCTACATTGCCGCAGGGGGTTACGTTGGAGCGGGCGCTAATTTCGGAATCGACAGATCCAATCTTTTGGGGCTGAACGTCAGGTACTACTTTATTCATATGTTTAACGCAGGTGTGGAATCGATGGCGGGACGACGCAGAAAAGATTTCGGAAGTATTTACATTACGCTGAATATCGGGGTACAGTATTAGATGTTTAAAAATATGTTTTTTTAATGACAATTCCGGGTCAAATAAAATAGATATTTACAAGCAAATAAAATATTTTTACAATTGAAACAGAATAAATTATTGTTGACAAATTAGGGAGAAGAAATCAATGGCAGTAATAAGACCCTTCAGAGCTTTAAGACCCGCAAAAGAAGTTGCGCATTTGGTTGCAAGTGTTCCTTACGATGTTGTGAATAGAGAAGAAGCGTCTGAATTGGCAAAAGATAATCCGTTGAATTTTTTAAGAGTTACCCGCTCGGAGATTGAACTTCCTCCCGAGACCGACCCGTATGATAAGACTGTTTACGAAAAAGCAAAAGAAAATCTTGAACGCTTAAAGAAGGAGGCTCCCCTTGTTCAAGACGATGAACCGAGGTTTTACGTTTACAAACTTACAATGGGCGGACAAACACAGGTGGGTATTGCCGCTACTTTTTCGGTTGAGGATTACGACAACAACATAATACTAAAACACGAAAAAACCAGAAAGGTAAAAGAAGACGACAGAACAAATCACATAGTTACAACCAAAGCACAAACCGGCGGCGTGTTCTTGACTTACCGGGGTATTCACGAAATAGATGCAGTGGTTGACAAAACGATGGAAACCGAGCCGCTCTACAAGTTTACCTCTGACGACGGAATTGAACATGTCCTTTGGAAAATGCCTGAAGATTACAATGATATTGTAATCTTTGAAATTGAGAAAGTTAAAAATCTTTACATTGCCGACGGGCATCACCGCGCTGCAAGTGCGAGCCGTGCTCAGAAGGTAATGAAGGAACAAACTACTACGCACACGGGAGAGGAAGAGTACAATTTCTTTTTTGCGGTTCTCTTCCCTGCAGAACAATTAAAAATAATGCCTTACAACCGTGTTGTATTTAACCTTAATAATTTAAGTACTCAAGAATATTTTGAGAAAATCAAAAAGAATTTCTCTCTTGAAAAAACGGAAAACCCGAATCCACGCGAGAGAAAAACTTTTTGCATGTTCATTGAAGACGAATGGTATTTATTAAAACCGAATGAAAACGTTAAGGAAGTTGAAGACAGCGTTGGTGAAAATCTTGACGTTAGCATTCTGCAGAATTATTTGCTTAATCCTATTTTAGGGATTAAAGACCCTCGCACGGATTCAAACATTGATTTCATTGGCGGAATTCGCGGCACGGATGAGCTTGAAAAATTAGTAAAAGAAGGGAAAGCAAAAGTCGCTTTCTCGATGTTCCCCGTCTCGGTTGACGATTTAATGAACATCGCCGATGCCGGAGAGGTAATGCCTCCGAAATCGACTTGGTTCGAACCGAAACTAAGGGACGGTTTACTTGTTCATTTAATTTGAAAAAAAAATTAAGGAATCGAAAAATGGAAAAGAGAGTTTATAATTTTTACGCCGGACCGGCTGTGCTTCCGGAAGAAGTCCTGCGTGAAGTAAAGGAAGATTTGCTTTCCTACAAAGGAACCGGAATGTCCGTAATGGAGATGAGCCACCGCTCGTCAACGTTCGACGAAATAATTAAAAACGCTGAAAAAGATTTACGTACGCTATTGGATATTAACGACAATTATCACGTCTTGTTTCTTCAGGGAGGTGCAACTCTTCAGTTTTCAATGGTGGCAATGAATTTAATGCCGCCAAATTTCAAAGCCGATTACATTAACACCGGCGCTTGGTCCAAGAAGGCAATTAAGGAAGCAAAGAGAGTAGGTGAGGTGAACGTTGCCGCATCGACGGAGGAAGAAAACTTTACACGCCTTCCAAAGCAAGACGAATTGAAGCTTGACCCGGAAGCATCGTACGTTCACTTTACTTCCAACAATACAATTTTCGGCACAGAATTTAAAACCGAGCCTGAAGTCGGCAATGTACCGCTTGTTTGTGATGCCTCTTCCGATATTTTAAGTAGAAAAATCGATGTTAACAAATACGCTTTAATTTACGCCGGCGCACAAAAAAATATGGGCCCGGCAGGGGCTTCCCTTGTAATAATTCGGAACGATATGTTAGAGCGCTCCCAAGAAACTTTACACACGTATTTGAATTACAAAACGCATGCCGATAAGGGATCGCTTTACAATACACCACCGGATTTTACGGTTTATGTAATAGGACTGGTTTACAAATGGCTGCTCAGGAACGGCGGTTTGGACGCTATGTACAAAACCAATTTGGAAAAGGCAAACATGCTTTACGATTTCATTGACGAGAGTGACGGTTATTTTAAAGGGGCAGTGAAAGTTAAAGAAGACCGCTCGTTAATGAACGTGACATTCAGAATGTTAAACGAGGAACTCGAAAAGAAATTTGTTGCCGAAGCTACCGAGAAAGGATTTATCGGATTAAAAGGACACCGCTCGGTTGGCGGGCTTCGTGCTTCTATTTACAACGCATTTCCAAAGAAAGGCGTTGAAGACCTGGTTGAATTTATGAAGGATTTCAAAAACAAAAATTAAAATAATAGCCCCCGTTAAGACGGGGGCTTTTTACTCAATGAGAAATTTTCTCAAAATATTAACCGTCGCTTTGTTGGTTATTTCCTGCTCAAAAGAAAAACCGAAGTTGGAACTTTTCTCACCGGAATCATTTGCTTATGAGCTGGATAACGGCTGGGAACTTAACAGCTCGGTTAGAGTAAAAGGATTACAGCAAGAGAAAAACAAAAACGGTTATTCTGCAAAACTTTCCTACACAATAGATGTTATTACTCCTGCGGGCGATACCTTGAAAAATGCTTACGATGGAATTGACGATGTGAATCAAAAGGAAGAAATTTCCGAAACGGCAGTCGATGTTCAAATTGAGTTTGATTCTACTTTTGCAAAAGGGAAATATATTCTTCTTTATTCTGTTCACGACGATTTGGATTCGCAGAACGCATCAATATCGGATACAGTCAACGTCGGACAATAAAAAAAATAAGGGGAGTGAGAAATGCTTTACAGAAAGTTTATTGCTCTTGTAGAAGACCACGCCGAATTACTTACCCAGCAGTGGATTGAAGAGGTAAAGACAAACCCTGCAACGCCGGGTTATAAAAAGATTCCAAACGAAGTTTTACACCATCGCGCTTACGACGATTACGTTCGCTTAGGCAATTTGCTTTTGGAAGAAGACCCTTCTTTTCACAAACAAGCGGCACACTACATGAAATTGGGAAGGGACAGAGCTACCGAGGATATTAAATTAAGTGAACTGCTTTACGCTTTCACACTTTCGAGAGTTGTCCTTTGGCGTTACGTGGTAGATCAAGGCATCATTAATGGCACATTGGATTTACAACAAGCGCTTGATTTTTACCAGAAGGTGACAAACTTTTACGACAAAGCAAGTTACTTCGTTGCCGTGGGATACGAGAAATATCTTGCCGGCGAACATCACGAAAAACCCGAAGATGCATTTGTGGACAAAACCGTCAAAGCCGTTACGAAATGGTTTATTAGAGATATTCCATAATTAAGTTTGTTATCTGTAAGTTAAGAAATGGCTGGAAACTCATCGGCTCATTAAACGGCTGACAAAATTTATCTATTCGGGAATAATAATTTTCAATAAGCATGTCGGATTAACGGAAAGAAGCATCCCTACTGCTCTCCAAATGTAACCCCATATATTCACACATTAAAGATAAGGTACAGGTTTAAAATCTGTGACAAAAAATAAAAAATTAGAAAGAAGAAACAAGAAATAAGAAATAGTTAAACGTTAGACGCAAGAGGTAAGACGCAAGGCATTAGACTTATTGTTGTCAAATCGAGAACCTTGCATAAATGGATGATTGGATGTGTGGATGATTGGATTGTCCACCCACCCCCGTAAAATATGAGGCGTAGCCGAGTCGGGGTGTTGAAAAATTTGAACTTTTAACTAAGCCAAACATTTCTATAGATTGATTTGCTTCGATACCTTCGGCATCGTATTTTGATTTTTGTTATTTCCTTTCTAAAAACATTCGACCCCGTTGGGGTCGTAATGCTTGTCTATGAGAACCCCGAAGGGGTTCAA
>WFQV01000108.1 GCA_015486905.1 Melioribacteraceae bacterium
ATTAAATCCCGATCTTTAGCTCGGCGATAGTGAAATAGAAAACAAAATAGTTTTAGCGCGCTTTTCACCGCCCTTGGCGGGGCAGGTTCAAGCTTTTGGCGGGACAAACAAAAATCGTGACAAAACTTTTGGGAGGAAAATAAACAGATGAAAACCGCTACAATAAAATTTTTATTTTTAATATCTCTTTTCATTTTGCCGCAATTATTAAATGCGCAAAACATTAAATACCGGCTTTTCAAGGACTTGGACAATCTGCTTAAAAAAGCAAAAGCGAGCGATGCCGAACTGCTTTCTCCGAACAATTTTCAAGAAGGATACGACTATTACAAAGACGCAATGGAATCGTTAAAAGACAACGACCCGCTTGAAGATATTAAGACTTCAATATCACGTTCCGCTTTATACTTGAATAAGTCAATTGAGTATGCTGACAGCGGCAAAAAGTTTTTCAAATTCACACTAAAGGCAAGAAGAGATGCCGAAAAAGTCTTTGCTGACAGCCTTGCGCACAAATTGTGGAAAAAGGCGGAAAGTAAATTTAACGACGCCTGTTCGGATTTCGAGCATGACGAAAGAGACGATGCGAAAGAGGAATCCTTTGAAGCCGAAAAGATTTACCGCTCGGCAGAACTAAAAGCAATTAAAAGAATTTATTTGGACAAAGCACGGAATGCTTTGGCAGAAGCAAAGGAAAACGGCGCTCGAAAATTAGCTCCCAAAACGTTTGAAAAATCGAGGCAGTTGATTTACAACGCGGAAAAGGAATTGGAGGGAAACCGTTACAACAACGACTACGCACACGAACTTGCCGCCGATGCTTACTCGGAAGCAAAGCACGCTGCGTTCCTTTCCAAAATGTTTAAGGAAATGAACGACAAGGATGAAACCAGCGAAGACCTTGCCCTTTATTGGGAAAAGTCTCTAAGAAAAATTGCAGAGTTTTTTAATATCAAACCTTATTTCAACAACGGACCTGACAGCCTTGTGAACGAAATAATTGCTCACATGGAAAATCTAAAAACAGATTTGAAAGAGAGTGATTTCCTGAAAAACAAGAACAAAGCTTTATCGTCTGAAATTGAAAAATTAAAAAACAGAATTAAAGCAATTGAAAAGAGGTTAAACAGAGTAAATCTTTTCGTAAGAAAAGTCAAAGAAGTGAAAAGAAGTTTTTCACACGGCGAGGCGGAAGTTTTTACTCAAAACGGAAACGTTGTAATTCGACTTCGCAAATTAAATTTCCGACCAGGCAGTTCGGTAATTCAGCCGAAATATTTCGGTTTGCTATCAAAGGTCGCAAAAGCAATTTTAAAGTTCCCGAATGCTTTTTACATAATTGAAGGGCACACCGATGCTTCGGGTAAAGCGGACAAAAATTTATTTATTTCACAAAAACGTGCCGAGGCAGTTTACAAATATTTATTAGCGAACTCAAACATTCCGCGGAGCAAAATTCACGCCGTTGGTTACGGAGAAACCCGCCCGATTGCTTCCAACGAAACCGAGAGCGGTAAAAGTAAAAATCGGAGAATTGAGATACTAATTAAACCGGCTATTAATATTTTTAATATCGAATAAAAATTTTAACAAAGGGAATTTATTATGAGTAAAAAAATTTTAATAATCGGAGCTACCGGCTTGTTAGGTAAACCTGTTGCGGAGCATTTCAATAATTCCGACTACGAAGTCCGTTTGCTTGTACGTAACATTGAGAAGGCAAACAAAATCTTCGGCAGCGGGTTTGAGAAAATTCCTGGTAATGTAACCGATAAGGAGAGTTTGGACTTGGCTGTTAAAGATTGTTCCGCTGTTTACGTTAGTCTTTCGGGCGAAGTTGAGCAAACAGGCGTTGAGAATGTAGTGAAAGCGGCAAAGGGGAAAAATATTGAAAGGATAGCTTACATTTCCGGCACTTCCGTTGCCGAAGAGAACACATGGTATCCTATGATTAAAAGGAAATATCTCGCCGAAAGGGCAATAATTAAAAGCGGAATTCCTTACACAATTTTCAGACCTGCGTGGTTCATGGAATCTTTACAGAATTTTGTAAGGGACGGCAAAGCCTTTGTTTTCGGGCATCAAAGGAAACCTTACCATTTCGTCGCTGCGGAGGACTACGCTCGAATGGTAGTTAATGCTTTTTCGGATGAAAGAGCAAGGAACAAAATATTTTACATTCACGGTCCCGAAGGAATCCTTTTTGCCGAAGCTGTTCGCAGATACGTTGAAGCTCTTCATCCGGAATTAAGAAAGGTTAACGTTCTCCCTCATTGGATGGCAAACATGATTGCCGTTCTATCCAAAAACCAAGAGATGAGATGGGGGAATGATTTCATGAAATACTACGCAAAAGTCGGTGACCTTGGTGACCCGACCGAAGCGAATGAAATTCTCGGCGCTCCGAAAATTACGCTTGACGAATGGCTTGAAAAGAAGAAAAGTGCCGTTTAATTTTCTTTCCCTTCCTCCTTGCCGTAGAGTGTGACCAAACCGCCTTTGTGCAGCTGCTTAAAGAAAAGGCTGACTCGTTCTTCGGCAGGTTCTATTTTTTCTTTAAAATTTTCTTTTGCAATTTCAGTGATTTCACCGACGTTTCGTTCACCATCGATTAGCTTCCAACAAAATGAACCTATTTCGTCAAGGTCAATTTTCACGGGACGGTTAGCCCAGCATTTGAATATTGTTCTGTCGAAAAAATCTTTCTTACGGTAGAAAGTAATTCTTACCAATCCGTTTTCTTCCTCGAACTCATAGTTCCTAACCGGAATGTATTTCGATATGTCAGATTTTACGCTTTCGATTTTCTTATTCCCTCCTCCAAACCGTGTGCATTGGGCCCGGTTTCACTTTTTCTTAACAAATAAGCAAATAGCAGTCCGAAAAATCCGAGCGATGAAAAAATCCACATTCCGGCAGTATAACCACCGGTTGCGTCGTTCACGGCACCGATTAAGAAATTAAACGTTGCGAGTCCAACGTTTTGAATTAACGTCATTAAACCGTACGCGGTTCCTAATTTGGCTTCGTCAATTATTATTGCCACCGAGGGCCACATAACAGCGGGAATTAGAGAAAATGCAATGCCCATAAAAGCCATCGGCAGGTAGAGTGAAACGTGTGTGTAAGCCATAGTTAAATAAACAGGCACTAATAAAAAAGAACCAATCATCATTAAGAGAGAGCGTTTACCGATGTAATCCGAAAGGAGACCGAAAATAGGGGAGAAAACCATTGCAAAAACTTTCAGCATGCTCAGTTGAAATCCTGCCTCCGAGCGTGAGATGTGGTGCACGTCCTGGAAAAATTTGATTGCAAAAGTTTCGAAAGGGAAAATCCCGGAATAAAAAGTAACGCACAAAAGGACAATAAACCAAAATGATTTGTTAAAGCTAAAGACGTCCTTAAATCTAAATTCGTCTTGTTTGGGAACGGGACGGACGGCATATTTCCTTTCGGCGTTGGCGTCCATTCCCCAGTAAATAATAATTGAAGCAAGTGAAAGGGTAGCGGCGGCAACAGTAATTAATAAGGGACCTTGCCAATTGTTGTAAAACGATTTTGCCCAAGTGGGTGAATTAAGCGCCGCGAAAGAACCGAGTCGTGCAATTGTTAAATTCAATCCGAACGCAAAAGAAAGTTCCTTCCCTTTAAACCAACGTCCTATTACGGTTGTAATTCCTACAATCATTGATTCAGCACCCAATCCGAAAACCAAACGTCCGGTAGCCATCCAGAAAAGTTCACCACCCGAGAAGGCGGTGATGGAAGCACCGACCAAACAGAGAGCGGTAAAAAGGAACGTTGAAATTCTTGTGCCGTAGCGGTCGATGATTATCCCGCCAATCAGAACCATTACAATATTCGGAACGCTGTAAATTCCCACCAACAGTCCGATGTCCGAATCCGTAAAGTGAAGTTGTTTTGCCAAGACATCGGCAAGGGGACTGATGCTATCGTAAATGTAATAGTTGCCGAACATTGCCAGGCTGACGAAGACCAAAATAGCCCAGCGGTAAACAGCGGGAGTTGGGGGTTTTAAAACGTTATTTTTATTAACCGCAATTGTCATTCTGTTTTCTCAACTTAAAGAAAGGAGGCTGAAATCAGCCTCCTAAATTTTATTGATTAGATTTTCTCGAAAGGAGAAATTCTTTGTAAGGATATTTAATAAGTACGTAACCGAGAATCACAAATACCACAAGTCCGAGCCACCAATAACCTTCGAAGCCGGAAGGCAAGCCTGCCCATTTGTTTAAGTCGATTCCTGCGCCAACGAAACCGGCGAGGATAATTCCCACTAACGCTTCTCCGGCTACAAGTCCCGAAGCCAAAAGCAAGCCGGTATTGTTTGCCGTCTCTTTCTCTTCCTCGGTTGCACCTTTCTTTTCAACCATTTTGTCAACAATGTATTTTATTGTTCCACCGACAAAAATTGCAAATGTTGTGTTGAACGGCAGATACATTCCAACGGCTATTAACATTGGCGATGGAGCGTCAACCATTATTAAAGCGACTGCAAAGAACATTCCCGCAATAACCAAAGTCCAAGCCATTTCTCCGCCTACAATGCCTTTACTAATCATTGCCATTAAACCTGCCTGTGGTGCCGGGAGTGCATCGCTGCCAATTCCGTTTGCGTTATTCAAAAGAATAATCGGGAGAATCATTATTGCCGAAGCAAAGACTACGCCAATCATTTCTCCTACTTCCATTTTCCACGGTGTGCCTCCGAGTAATTGACCGACCTTCAAATCCTGCATCATATCGCCCGCAACGCCTGCAACAACGCACACTACCGAAGCTACCGCTAAGGTTGCGGCTATTCCGTGATTGCCCTTTAAACCGACAGCGACCATTAAAATTGCAGCAATTAAAAGAGTGGAAAGTGTGAGTCCAGAAATGGGGTTAGAGGAACTTCCGATTATTCCTACAAGGTAACCGGCAACAGCCGCAAAGACGAAAGCGGCAATCGCCATTATAGCTGCGGTAAGGATTGAGATTGCCAAGCTATCGGTAAAATATGTGTAAACGGCAATCATTGCTATGAAAATTATGCCGACTGCAATTAATACCATTCCGAAGGAAAGGTCTTTGTCCGTCCTTTTCATTTCGCCTGCTTCAATTGATTTAGCGGCTTTAATATCTTTAAATCCTTTGCCGATTCCTTGAATTAAACTTGTTCTCATTTTAAACAGCGTGTAGAAAGCACCTACTAACATTCCTCCTACGGCAATCGGTTTTACCGTTGCATCATAAGCGGCTTTGGAAATTTGAATCCAATTGTGTCCGCCGGCCGAAAAATCAACAACGTTGTTGTACATTAAAAATAAAACGATTGGCATCAGAAACACCCAGCCGAAAACGCCGCCTGAGAATGTTATTGCGGAAAGTCTGAAACCGATAATGTACCCCACACCGAGAAATGCAGGAGAAGAAGCAGGGCTCTGAACGTAAAATCCGCTCTGCTGTTTAATTGTTGTAATTGCAGTCCCCTTGCCGGACAACAGACTTATTTTGGAAGCGCCCATCTTCCAAAAGCCTTTTACGGAATCTTTTATTAAAGTAATGCCGTTCGGATTTTTAAACGTTTCTATTACCGAACCGAGTAGTAAAGTCCAAAGCACATATTTTGCGCCCGTTTTACCGCCTTGTCCCGCCTTTACTATTTCGGTACATGCTTGACTTTCCGGGAAGGGGAGTGAATGATCTTCTACGAGGGTTTTCCTTAAAATCGTAATTAACAAAACGCCGAGAACTCCGCCTACGAGCATTAATATTGTGCTTTCCCAGTAGTTGAAATTAGTCCAAACTCCGCTAAGAACAAAAGCAGGGATAGTAAAGATAGCACCCGCTGCAAGAGCCTCGCCAACGGAAGCTGTTGTACGGGCAATGTTCTCTTCCAAAACGTTACCTTTAAAAACTCTTAGAACCGCCATAGCAATCACAGCAGCCGGGAATGTTGCCGCGACTGTCATTCCGGCTTTTAAACCGAGGTAAGCATTAGCCGAACCGAGAATCATTGCCAAGATAACACCCAATGAAACCGCCTTGAACGATAATTCTTTCATTTCCTTATCGGGAGATACGTACGGTTTGAAACCTTTGTCTGTCAATTTAAACCTCCTGAATTTGTTGTTATTTAAATTCGAATAGTCCTTTACGTATTGAAAAGAACAGACTTTCTTTATTGTTGGTTGAAATAATTTTCAATGGTAAAAATTGAATGCCCGTTTTTACGGAACTGATGCCGAATAGGCTAATTGGATATTTAACGATTTTTTCCCTTTGCACTTTCTTCCGTTGTTTATTAGTTCTCTGTCAGAAAAATAATCCGTAATACTTGAGAAAATATTTTGCAAAAAAATAAATTGAAAAATAAGGAAAAAATTTGTTAGTCTCTAAAAGAATTTATTTAATTAGGAATTTAGAATTAAGAATTAAAAATGAAGAATGGTTGGCACAAGTTTAAATTTGATGGCAAAAAATAGAAGAAAGAAGAAACAAGAAATGAGAAATGGTTTTCGTAAGACGCGAGAGGCTAGACGTAAGATGTTAGTCTTTTTATTAGTTGAAAATTGAAGATGGAAAGAGGAAGTTAATTTACAATGGACAATTTTTCTGATTAGAAGTGTCCTTTAAAATTAAATTCGATACCTTCGGCATCGTTTTTTAATTTTTGTTATTTACTTCTAATAACATTCGCCCCCCGCATTTTGCGGGGTAAACTCTTTGGGGTCGGTCATTTTTCAAACCTATTCACCCTTTCCCTCCTTCCTTTTCAAAAAGGGAAGAAGGGCGAGTTTCTCAAAACACACCAAGAGTCAGCCCTCCCTTCGGGAAGGGAGAGAAAGGGTGGGTTGGGAAAAATAATTAAAGCGAACAATGCGATAAAATGCTTAAAAACAATATCACAAAGATTGATTGTCCCCTCACATTTTGCGCCCCGCCGTGCCGGGGCTTGCAATAACTTAATAGTGCTTTTGTGGCAACCCTGAAAAAACGAACTACACCAAAACCTGTAAACAGGTTAACGGATTTTCCTCTTTACTCTTCTTTCCGACAGATGAAGCTGTTGGTTTGTTGAATGGTTGGATATTGAGCCGTCATTGCGATTTCATAGTATACTGGTTAAGGCGGACAATCCATTCATCCAATTATCCAATCATCTTTAACTCTTCAAAGCCGGCAGCCAATTTACAAATTTCAATTATCAAAAAAAATTAAAATATTTTGACAAAAAAAACGAAGATTTGATTGAGGATACTATAGGTGCAGATGGAACAAAAGTTTTATCACCAAATCCAGAATATTTTGAACCAAGATATTTTTATTTTCAACTTTTAAGTCTAAATATTCAAAATAGACAATATAATCGTCATTTTAAGTTATTAAAAGAAAAGATATTAGTTTGTCCAGATAAATTAGAGCAACGCAAAATCGCCTACATTTTAAGCACAGTGCAAAAAGCTATTGAGCAGCAAGACAAACTCATAAAAACCACCACCGAGCTTAAAAAAGCCCTGATGCAAAAACTCTTTACCGAAGGTCTGTATGGCAAAAAACAAACAAAAACTGATTTCGGTTATTCTCCTGAAAACTGGATTATTCAACCTTTTGAAAATACTGGTGAAGTGGTTTACGGAATTCAAGCTGCTGTGGCAAAAAACTTGAAACCGATTGGAAGTAAAATTTTAACAAACAAGAATATTACTCTGGATGGTAAAATTGACCTTGAAAAATTGAATTATTTTGAGTTATCAACAAAACGTCATTTCCAAACCATCTTGAAAAAAGGAGATTTGCTTTTTAATTGGAGAAGTGGCAGCAAAGAACATGTTGGTAAAACAGCAATATTTGATTTAAAAGAAGGTGAGTACACACATTCTTCTTTTATTTTAAGAATTCATGTGAACCAGCATCATCACAACGTATTTTTGTATTACTATTTAAATTTTCTACGTGAGACCGGTTACTATCAAAAAGTACAGACATATTCGATAAATGCTAAATTCAATAAAAGTGCAATTAATGCAATGCCAATTGCGCTACCTGAAAAAGAAGAACAGATTAAAATTGCTTATATCTTAAGTCCAATTTATAAAAAGTTAGAACGTCACAAATCCAAAAAACAAACCCTGACCGACCTGTTCAAAACGCTGTTGCACGAGTTAATGACGGGGCAGCGGAGGGTGAATGAGATTGATTTTGGACTTAGAAAACTTAGCCCTAAAGTGAAACAAAAGTAAACTAAAAAACACGTAAGTTTACTTTTAAGTCCAAAAGTAAACTTACAAAAGATTAAGTTACGGAAAGTAAACTAAAAGTTTCATAAGTTTACTTTTACTTGCAAAAGTAAACTTATTTAGGTACTTTTGTATAAAAAACAGAACAAGAGAATGTTAATAGAGGAATTTAAAGCCGGATATTACGAAAAAGGCTACGATTACAGTTATTTTGTACCTGCCACAATAAACAGAAATTGGAGTTGGACGGATTCCGTATTGTCTTCCTTATTGGAAAAAGCATCTATCAGTTTGGGCGAACTAAAATCTTACGGGCGGTTAGTTTCCAACATTTCTCTTTTTATTCAACTATATGTAAAAAAAGAAGCCGTAATTTCCAGCAGAATTGAAGGAACGCAAACGGGAATTAATGAAGCCTTACTGCCGGAAGAAGAAATCAGTTCGGAAAAGCGGGACGATTGGCGCGAAGTTCAAAATTATTCCCGTGCGATGAACGAAGCAATTGAAAGGTTAAATGAATTACCGCTTTCAAGTCGTCTGTTAAAAAAAGTTCATCGTATTTTATTAGAAGGAGTTAGAGGCAAACATAAACTTCCCGGCGAATTTAGGACAAGCCAAAATTGGATTGGAGGAGCTACTTTAAAAGATGCCATTTTCATTCCTCCCGCACATCATTTGGTTAATGATTTAATGAGCGATTTAGAAAAATTTATTCAC
>WFQV01000109.1 GCA_015486905.1 Melioribacteraceae bacterium
ACGCCATTGCCAAAATCAACCGACGAACTTTTGAATTTACCGGTAACGTAAGTTTCACCGGAAGGCGTTGTAAAGGATTTGTAGCCGTACTCACTTGACGAGCCTCCTGCCGTTGAAACCCAGCTGACTTCCGGTTGTGCAAATAAAGCAACGCTCATAAAAAACGCTGCTAACAAATACGAAAATCTTTTCATATTATTTCCTCCTATTTTATTTGTGTATTATTTAATTAAGAGCATCTTTTTTGTTATTGAATGATTATTAACTTTCAAAGAATAAAAATAAACACCGCTACTTAATCCTTTAGCGGTAAAATTAACATTATAGACTCCTAAATTTAAGAATTTATTTATTAAAATAAAGGAATTTCTTCCGAGTGAGTCATAAATTTTTAGAGTGACATGTCCTGCTTTTCTAAGCCCGAATCTTATGTTTGTTGTCTCTCTACCCGAGGAAACCCCGCTGCCAAAGGGGTTTGGAAAGTTCTGCTCCAAGAAATAAGAATTAACCGTTACATTTTTATCTTCCTTAACGAAGACCGGATTAGCTGAAACATACATTTGACTACTGTTAGCCGACAGCCATAATTTCCCTTTCGAATCGATTCCGGCATCGTAAACGGCATAAGCGGAGAAATCATCTTTGTTTGTAACATCATTCCATGTTTGTCCGCCGTCCGTTGTATTAAAAACAAACAAAGAGCCGAGCACATACCAGGTATTCTTATCGACCATTACCATAGATTTAATTTCATGTTTCAGTAAAGGAATTGCAATGTAATCCCAATCTTTCCCTGCATCGGTAGTTTTTAATAAAGCATCTCCTGCAGCCAAGCCGAATTGATTATCTAAAAATTTTATTTTGTTAATATCAGCCGTAGAATAAGAAGAGGGCAAATTGTTGACATTTGCATTTGTCCAAGTGGTACCGCCGTTTTCCGTGTAAGCCAATGTCATTTTTTTTCCTCCGATAACACCGTGATTCTCATCAAGGAAATAAACAGCTTTAAGATAATCACCGAAAGTACCAATCTGTTGAGACCAAGTGATACCCCCATCTGTAGTTTTGTAAAACGCACTTGTACCTGAACCGAACTTACCGGCGACAAAACCTAAATTTTCGTTCAAGAAGAAAACCGAATAATTAGTTGTAATGACCCAACTTGTGTCCTTCAATATTAAAGACCAGCTCTTGCCGCCATCGGTAGTTTTAGTAAGCATTCTATTGCTACGTGCGGCAAAGCCAACTTTAGAATTTAAGAAGAAAAGGTCTTGAATACTCGGACAATGTTTATTAACGGAAGCATAAGTGGCATTCCAAGTATTTCCGTCGTCAACTGATTTTGCCACAAGTCCCCCGTAACCGGCAGCGTAGATAGTGTCATTTACAATGTCCATAGTGTAAAAAGTAGAATTCGGCATAGGAGTAATTAACTTCCAAGAATCTCCGAAGTCAGGCGAATAAGCTAATCCACCGCCGCTACCGCAAATCCAAACTTTGTCACCGACATTGCTTATTGACTTTACGGTAAATCCGAAAGGCGGATCTATTATATTCCAATTCACTCCACCGTCTGTAGTTCTAATAGCAAGGCTGCCTTCGTAAGAACCACCCCCGACAGCAATTCCGTTATCCGCATCTTTAAAAGTAACTCCCCACAAATTCACATAGGTTCTGTTGTCAACCGCCTGCTCCATGTAAGTCCAATTAGCACCACCATCGGTGGTTTTAGCGTGAATAGAAGGCTGCAAACCTGCTGCAGCCGAGCCCCAGCCGACAATGTGAGCAACGGAGTCGCTGGTCATATAAATTGCACGTAAATCCGTGCGTGTGTAAACAGGTGGCAATCCGGTAAGTTTGCCCGTGTTCCAATTGTCGCCATCGGTTGTGTAATAAATAATAAGTGTACCGCCGCCACCGCCGGCACAAATACCTTTTCCTTTGGAGTGAAAAGCCATATCCTCAATGTCCCCGCCGTTGTAAGTTAACACTGTTGTCCATGAGGCGCCTCCGTTCGTAGTTTTTGCAACTGCGGCACTACTATAAGTAGAGGTTAAAATCCACCCTGTGTTTTCATCCGCGAAATAAATAGCTTTCACACCTCCTCCCACGGAGCTAAATTTCAATTTGCTCCAAGTGGTTCCGCCGTCCGTAGTTTTAAGGATTGCATCTTTGTAGCCGCCTGCGAACCCAAGATCTTTATTAAGAAAAAATACAGAGTAGAGCGAACTAGTAATAGGCATTTCACTTGCAGGCTGAAACCATGTATTACCTCCGTCTGTAGTTTTCAGCACAAAAGCATTTGAGCCTACGACCCAGCCTGTATTTTCATCCAAGAAAAATATTTTGTTTAATGGTCCGTAAGTTGCATCGGTTACTTTTTGCCAATTCTGTGCCGAAACAACCGAAGCAACTAAAAACAAAACGGTTAGAACTTTTTTCATTACTGCCTCCTAATTAAAATTGAAAAAATCGCAAATAAATAAAAGCCCCGAATTCCTCTCGAGAGATATTTTCTCCGCTCTTTTTATAAGAATAAGTGACCTGAGGCTCTATCTGAAAAACATCGGAGATTTTCAAAGCAAGTCCGCTAACAAATAATTGAACATTGGAGTCGTCGAAACCGTAAACAAAGTCGTGAGCCAAATGTAAGTAATTGTAGCCGAAGCGCAAAGTTAATTTTTTTGTTAACGGAATCTCCACACCGAGTCTTATCCTATTGTTAAGCGCCGAAAGTGTGTTAGTAATATGATCGATATACTTCATTGAGTCTGCAGAAACAAAATGCCCTTCGTATTCGGCAGCAAAGAGAATATTATTTCTAAACGGCAAGAACGAAAGCCCCAAGCCGAAATGTGCATCTTTCAATTTCCACTTCCATATAAGCAAATCCCTTTTGGAATTCTTTGTCCATGAGTTTCCATCAAAATAGCCTGCGGAAAATCCCAACGTAAGCCTTTTAGAATAAAAATAGCGGGCGTTCGCCATAACCTCACTTTCGCCGTAACTTGTGTAACCGTCTTCATCGTCAATTAAATTATTGCGCGGGAACAAATATCTCGAGCGGTGTATCGAATATAGTGCTTTAATCCCGATCCGCAGATTTTTTAAAGGCGCCGTAAAAACTTGGAAGTTAAATGACTTACCGTCATTTTTAATTTTAAAATCCTGGTGCGTTCCCCGTAATTCTATTTTGTATTTTTCACCTCTGTAAAGGAAAGTCCGAACGGTCAATAGATTAATGTCACTTGCTTCTATTCTCTCCTGTGCATCGAACAAACTGTAATAAAAGCCCAATACAAAATTATCATTAAAGCGGTAAGCAAGACCTATCTTGCCGGAAACATTTCGGTAAAGTGTTTGCGCATAAGTGTAAATGTTTTTCAAACCGTCCAAAATTTGGTAATCCACAGCTGCACCGAAAAAGACATTTTTGTAAATTTCCAAACCGTGTAAAAATTCGAAAGTAGGTCCGTTGTATCTAAAATTCCCCGAAGTAGTATCCGTAAAGAAATAGCCGGAGCCGGAATAAGGCTGATAAGTAAGGGCTCTGTTATTCCCCCTCCTAACCAAATATTGGTAAACGGCAGTTCCCTTAAATGTTCCGCTTTTACCCAAAGGTTTAATGCCGGAAAAAGAAGCGCCGTAATTTGTAATTCCGTCCGGGTCAAAGTAACGATGGTAGGAACCCCAGCCGAAAACGGAGGAAGGCACAATTTCCAAACGCTGAGATTTTTGCCCTTCGGAAATCCATGCAGGGTTTCCGCCGAAATTGAACGGGTCTAACTGTGAGTCAACATCTTTGACTGAAAAGCTCATTCCACCCAAAGAATTTAACCTGCTCTGCTGAGGTTTAATTACCGAAACGCTTAAAAATATTATCGCAATTATTTTAATTGAGTTTTTCATCGTTCCTTTCAAAATTATTGATAGCCAGGTGTAGGATGCGGAAGAATTTTCCAATCCAAAGTACCGTCATTCGTATCCACTCCGGGTTGACGGCGCTCCATCGATTGCCCGCTGTACTTAGGCGGGCTTTTTACCCATCCGCGGTCAACACGGTCATCTAATGTAAGGCTGGTTCTGGTACTCGGTTGATATTCAACTCCATCAAGTATTGTGCTAATGTCTATTCCGTCCTGCCAAACGGTGTCTCTTCCCGAAGCAATAACAATAACATCCGAAACGAGGTTAACCATAAAATCAAGCCTTCTGTCCATCCTAATATTGTAAAGATTAGGAACATTCGGATTGTCGAAATCGGTTGCTGAAAGCTGATTAACAAACTCCCAATCCGCATGGCTTAAATCGATGCTGGTCGGAACGCTCTTCCGGTGGTCGTAAGCGTCCTGCGCAAGGACTTTAAAAGTGTGAGGATAAAAAGGATAATTATGTTCTCCCGGTCTTCCGGGAAATTTAAATGCGTAAGTAACACCGTCAATATCACCGTCGTCCCCCTCGTCGGCTCCAGGACCTTTGCCGTCGTTATTACCCGAAACTCTAAAGACTTGCATCCCATCAAGATATTTCACGCTATCACTGTTGTTGTAAAGTTCAATGAACTGGTCGTAAAAAAAGAAAATATTATTAACAGGACCGCCAACGTAAAGTTCATTAATTGCAATTCCGGTAGAAGAAATCAACTTGGCATAAATAGTATCCTCAACAACATTACCGCTGTTAACTTCAACATTCTTTACATTACCGACAATCATTACGTTAGGAGTATTAGGCAGGGAAGCCCGTGCGGAAATCTGGTAAACGGACGAAGGAATATCCTTAGCGTCTAACAAACCGTTTTTATCGGTGTATTTAATTGAAATGCCATACTCCGAAGATAAAATCATTTTGGCATTTGCTAACGGTACAAAGGTGTGTACCGAGTCAACGGTGCTGGAGTCCCACATAACGTGAACAACAAGCTCGGCATTTCCGTCAACTTGTACAGGCGGTTGTTCCTGACATGAAAGGAACAACGAAGCGAAAACCAAAATCAATAAAACAAATTTTTTCATCTAATTACCTTCCTCCAAAGTTTTGTCACGATTTTTATCTTTCCCAAACGAGCAAATCCAAAAATCGCGCCAAAACACTTTATGTTTTTTCTCTCATTAGCCCCATCCGACCTAAAGCTCGGGGTATGGAGCTTTGTTCAAATTATTTTGCAGACTTTGTTTTCGGTAATCTGTAACAAGTCTCAGCCTTAGCCTTAACCTCAATCTTTAACAAAAAAAATAACAGAACAATCATCTATCCATTCATCCAATCATCCAACAATCCAGTTTATTCGGCAGACTGCCATGTCTTACCGCATTTTGCGGGGCAAGCTTCCGTCAAGTCGTTACAAGTTATTTGTTTAAAAATCAATAATGACGGTTTCATTTTTTTTAGTTTACATTTAAAATCAGTTTGCTACCTGAATATCCTATCCACAATCATACTAAATTCAATGCCGTAGAATAGGTTGGGGTTGCGCTTGGTTTCAATATCTTTGCCCAATGTTACGCTGTAATAACGCCAAATTGCAGGGTCATCCAAAAAATTATTTACGTAAAAGGAAACCTCAGCTCCCTTGAACAAAGACTTTGAAACATTAAAATTAAATAGCCACTTAACCGGCTTGGAGAAAACGGACTCCTGAAATCTACGAACTGCCAAAGCCGAGGGAGTTAGTTTGGAATAATCAACCGGTTTAAGATTGAAATTTTGATATCTGTCGTAAATTAATTGCTCGGCTCTTAAAGTAACCCACATTCCGAGTCTTTGATTGGTGTATTTAATGTAATAATTCACTTGAAATCTATCGCGCCATTTACCGCTGCCGGGGTATGTCCATCCCATAATTGTATCAACGCTAACACCCGGCACATGGTAGTTAGGCTTTTCGCCAAGACTTGTGTCGGGATAAAGACTGTAGCCGTACCCTATGCTCGGAGATTTACTGTAAAGGTAAGAACCGGTAATTTTAAAGCTCATATTCAGCGGTTTGATTTTAGCGGTCCTAAGAGAAAATTCCACACCCTTACTAAAATATTTACCTAAATTTTCCGTTTGGTAATAAGTGTTGACGTAATAAACTTCCGGCTTTGTACCGTTGTTAATCTCTTTGAATATAGGACGCGGAACACCTTTGGGTGTGTTTTTTCTATCACGGTAAAATGCTGTAACGGTAAAGCCCAATTTGTTAAATAATTTTTGGTCGAAAGATATTTCCGCTTGAGTAGCCTGGTAACCTTTTAAATCCGGCACCCGTTTATTAATGCGGAAATAGTTAACCACACTATCGACGGGATTTCTCCATGCAAATATTTGTTCGGGAGGATAGACGGTGCTCATCGGGGGAGACTTGGAAGTACGTCCTAAATTTATTCTTAATTGATTCGACCTTGAAAGGTAAAGCTGTAAACTAATCCTCGGGTTGAAGAAACTTCCCTGGTGGGATTTAACCAAGTCCCCTTCGCCCCAAAGCCCCGAAAGGTTAAATGCATAAGGTCTGTACATTTCATAGCGGAAGCCCATCATAAGGGAGAAATCCAATCCCAAATGCCCGGTTATTTTGTCCTCTGTGTAAAGACTCCACAATAGTTGACCCGGAATGGAATTGAAAGAGTAGGGACGTTTTTTTGAATCCACACCGTAATAATTGTAAAGAGTGTCGAACATAACTCCCTGGCCGGTGTTGGCATCATATTCCCATTCCGAGCCGGCGAGAAACTTGTGAATGTAATTACCTGTAAAGAAAACATTCTGCCATTCCAATCTACCACCGGCGGTCCACTGAATCCCCTTCGTTTCAACCGCACCGATGTAAGAAGCCAAAGTATCGCCTTGGGGAGTAATTAGATAATCGGAAACCAAATGGCTCTTACGTGAATTGACCCTGTCCATATTTACGTAAAAGTTGTAATAAAAATGTGAAACGTCATTAAACGGTTTGATTGTACCCCAAGTATTAAATCCGAGGCTAAAACCACGATTGTAATTATGTGTACGGCTCAAATCGTTGCGGGGCTCTTCTTCGTCGTAGATTGCCTGACCGTCTAATTTGTAATTAGCTTCCCATTTTTTATTAAACATTAAATTTGAGTAAACCATTTGTCCCGTGTAGCGAGTGTACTCGTCACCCGTTATTCTTAAATCCCTTTGGCTGCGGGCAACATTAAGATTGTAACTGAGCGAATTTTGCCCTAAAGCTATTCCGCCGCCAAAGTTTGCTTCCGAAGTGCTGGGATTATTTTTTATCTTTAATCTATTGGGTCTTGCGCCTTTTTTTGTCCTAAGTTCAATAATACCGTTTGTAAAATCGCCGTACCTTACGGAAGGCATGCCGGTAATAACGGAAACCGATTGAAGGTTATCTGCGGGAATCAATCTCAAGTCCACACTGCCGCCCATACTACTGTAACCGAATTTGGCACCGGTTAATGATTCGAACTGGAGATTTGCATTATTGGAAATCGGCTCGCCGTCAATAATAATTTTTGTACCGAAAGCCGAGAGTCTGTCGTTCTCATTCCCCCGGATGGCAATCTGGCTGGTTTTATTTAAGCCCGGGTTTGCGGATTTCTGTACTCCGGGAACTAAATCCAGTACATCTTTCAAACTCGTTGCCTGATAGTGTTCAATTTCGCCCGAGCTAATATCGGTTTTGGATTCTACATCCGTAGGGAGTAAATTCTCTTTTGCAGTTACAACGATGCCTCCGATTTTGAAAGACTCAGGAAACAATTGAAAATTTAAGACAACGATTTTCCTTTTAACAACCGTTACTTTTTTCGTCGAACTTTTGTACCCGACAAAGGAAACCTTTACCTTGTAAGCACCGGGTTCAAGTTTTGGAATTCTGTAAAAACCTTGATAATTCGTAGAAGTGCCTATTGTGGTTCCAACCAAAATAATATTTGCCGAAAGAAGGGGTTGTCCCTTTTCGTCAACTACCTTTCCTCTAATACAACCTTTGAATTTGGGTTGGGCAAACAAATTTGCTTGAGTTAGAAAATTTGGAGAGCCAATATTATATAGTAGAACCGTTACAAGAATTAAAAATATTCTCACTTTCCCCACTAAAATTTATTTATTAAAAGTAACTGTTTCCTTTCTAGCATTTGCAATCTGTCGTAGAACTTAGGATAATAATTTCCTTACTAAAAACATCAAATCATTTATTCAACTTAAATTTATTTTCTTAAAAAAGCAATAATTATCGTTCCTTAAAACTATTTGCTTTTTTGGGTACAAGTTTAATTTTGGTGGCAATATTTTTCCCCCTTAGAATGGTATTGACACACGCATAATTGAACTGCTTTCGCAGTTCTTCTTTTAAGCGTTGTTCTTTCTGCGGGTTTCGCCCGCAGTTATTGAAATTGAAGCGCTTCGCGCTTCTTTGTACTAAATATCT
>WFQV01000110.1 GCA_015486905.1 Melioribacteraceae bacterium
CATCAGTTAAATTCCAGACATATCCACCGTTAAGAGTGTCGAAAGTCACCTTATAAGTATCTCCCGTTGTAGCAGTAGGATCAACAACTAAGGCAAATACGCTTCCGTTACTCTTACCTGATTTGTGCTTCGATGCAACCGTGTCCCCAACGGCAGCCGTGGTTCGTATTCCTGTTTGTTCTTGAGGAACAGCTTGAATAATATTTACCGAAGACATCAAAGCGTGGAAAGGCAATAACGGAGCCGGGTTATATGCGTAAGATACTACTGCAAAGTAATAACTTTGACCGTCTTTTAATTCTTGCTTTGTAAATTGGTCTGTGGTAATATTCTGAAATCTCGTGATACCATTATCTTTACCACTTACAGTCAATACCGGTTTTAGTATCCCGTTTTGGTCTGCCACTGTATCGTAGATAGCCGTAACACCGTCGTTAATATCATAAATTCCTATCAACTTTCCATCCTTAAGGCTGGCAGAAGCAGAAGGTAATTGATATACCTCATAACCTTCAAAATTATAGCCCTGACTGGAGAAAGATTCTATTTTATTAATGCTTTCAGGGTCAACACCCCAATTTAATACCACACTATTATGTAGATTGGTTAATTTTACAACCGGTGGTTTAATAGAAGGCAATTTGAATAATTGATCAAATACTATTTGAGCCGTATTGTCATTTTTCTTTACTTCCGCAACAGCGTTAATATTAGTAGTACCCAGTCCGCCAACGAGAGCAACAACTACTTGAGCAGTGTCACCAATGCTAAGGGTAACAGGTCCATTTACTACCATTATTCTTCTATCGCCAGGTCCGTCAACCGTACCGTCAAGTTTACCAGTTCCTGCAACCGGGTCACCGTCAACAAGGTATGCACCGTAAGGGGTATAGTCAACAACCGATGCCGGGAATTTTGTGTAAGTAGGATACGGTGGTCTTGGTAATGAACCTCTCATAAGATTATAAAACTGAAGTGTACCGTTATAGTCAAAGTCGGGGTCACCCCAAGTTCCGCCTGCAGCGAAATAAATAAAGGAGCTCATCGGTTTTACGTTAACATATTTGTAACCATGTCTCCATTTCAAATCAAACATTGCACTATCGGTAGAAACACCTGTTTTTACGGAAACGCCTTGCTGGAAGTCGTAACCGACAGCAGGAGTAAAACCCAAACCGCTATAATCGGCATCAACGGTACCCGAGCTATAAGCGTAGCCCAAATTCAAAGTGGTATCGCAACCGGCAAAGTCGTCGTTATAGTTACCAACGTCAGGATCTACCCATTGTACAATATATAAACTATCAATTTCAGAGTTTGCTGCTGAGTTTGCCGTACCTTTGTAAACAAAATCGACTTTTTTGTAGATAACATTTCCTAATGCACCTGAATAAGAATATGCCCAATAAGTTTCTCTTACCTCCAATCCGATAGGCGGAGAGCCGTAAGCAGTAGGAGAATTTGAGTCATCATATTTAATGAACAACGTTTGTGCAGCACCCGGAATGCCCGGAATATCAGTATCCGGTTCATAAGTTCCGTCGCCGTTTACGTCATCGTAAGGTGCACCTTTGTCAGCCGGCCATTCTTTCCAGTCCTTTGCATACTGGTCGCGTAAAGCTTGAATATCCGAGGTTGTGACCGCGCCCATAGATTTGCTAAAGAATGCTGCAGCATCTTTGGTAAGGTCTCCGGTTTTATAATCGGGTCTTACTCTATAAAGTCGAGTTATTGCCTTTGTGCCTGAAAGGTAGGTATTACCGTCAACACGCACAACCGGCGTAGAACCGTCGTGTACTTGTCCACCCCAAACCAAACCTTCCGAAAAGATTACACCGAGATTAGAGCCGGCCGGGAAAGACCCGTTCCAGGAACCACCACCGACAACCCAATCGTGGAAACCTTCCTGCCCTACCCAGCAAGTGATATTGTTAATATCCATTACACTCTGGGCAGGGTTGTCCATCGTTTTATTTAACCTCGGTTTTTTGTTCTTAATATTCTTTCCTCCCTGATAGGACGCAAAAGTACCGCTGGGAGGCAACAAGAATAAGAACGAAAGGATTATTGAAAAACCTAAAATATTATGTTTTTTCATATTAAAAAATCTCCATTTTTATGAAACGATTTTTTCGATCTTAATAGTTTATTTTTATTCCAACTCTTATTCTTCTTGGAGCACCAAATAAATCATATCCATAGACACTAAATGCGGCTTCTCTGTTACCATAGTTAATAGCCCTAAACAGGTCGGCAAAACGTTGTGTATATCTCTTGCCTTCAATAATTTGCTTTCCGCTTTCTGAATTTAAGAAACCGTCGTCATAAGCATTACCGGTTTTCTGGTAAACGTTTGTAATATTCTTGGTATTAAATACGTTCTGTACATAGAAGTAGAACTGTACGTCCGTATTGTAGATTCTAACCGTCTTATCCAATCTTAAGTCCAAGTTGTATTGCCAAGGAGTAGTAGAGGAGTTAACAGGACCTATCGGCCTTCTACCTCTTGTATCTCTAAACGGAATGATACCGCCGGTCCATGCAGAACTTTGTCCAAGACCTAAGTTCTGTGCCAAAGTAAACGGGTGACCACTGTTGAACGTAAATAATAAGTCAAGTCCCAAACGCTGGAGTATTGGACCACCATCGTTTTTGCCGAATCTGTAATCCAACATTATCGAACCGGAATGAGTATAATTAAAGTCTAACGGCATTAAAACGGTCGGTAATTCATTGCTTGTCTCTAATGAACCGATTCCGCTACCGGTAAATGAGTTCGTTCCGTTTGCCGATGAGTAAGTATAATTTAGTTGTGCTCTTACTCTCTCAACTCTTCTTACCTTCAGGCTCAACTCAAATCCTTTCGTAGTAGCAAAGTCTTGGTTAACATAGGCTTCGTATCTTGCAATACGAACACCGGCTGCAGTAGGAATTTCTGCGTATTGAATTTGTCCCTTAATATCTTTATAGAAAGCAGTAATATCCAAAGCGGCAAATTCGGTAAACTGTTGAGAAAATCCTATTTCATATTGTGTTGCTCTAACAGGTTTCGGGTTGTAAGCAACCGGGTTGGTAAACAAGTGACCGCCTGTTAAAATATATGCCGACTGGTAGATTCCTCTGTAAGCAATATCCAATCCAGGTGATTGAACAAATTTTCCATATTGCATATGGAATACGGTTCTGTCCGTTACGGGGAAGGAGAAACCTAACCTTGGTGAAAGGTAACTAAAAGAAGAACTTTTCTGTAGTGCACTCGAGGGAATCATGTGCGTATCTAAATTTACTTCAGGTTTCTTAGGGTTTTTCCAAGCCCAACTGTCCATATCCATATAGTCGTATCTTAAACCGGCATTAATGATTAAATTATTAATTTCAAATCTATCTTGTACGTAAGCCGAAGCAAATACCGGATGCTTGGGAGCAAACGGGTCAGCGTCGGTTACTTTACCGAAAACATCGTATCCATAATTATTAACACTACTGTAAAGGGTACTTCCGATAATGGTTCTCATCGAATCGGCATTGGCTGCCATATCAGGGTTCTGCCTCAATGTGTTCAGTACAGTACTTGCACCGCCAATTGAGTAATGACGAATTGTCCATCTCTGATAAGAAGCACCGGCTTTAAGAGCGTGCTTTTTAACCTGTGCGGTGTAAGAAACAGAACCGCCAATATAACTGTTGTCGTCCTTAGCATATCCTGATAACAACGTTCCAGGTCTGTGGAAAGGAAATCCATAGAAGTCATAAGTGCTAGGACCTGTTGTATAATTACGGTATTGGAACCCATGTTCTGCAGCTGCGAGGCTATCGCTGTAAAGGAGATAATCATCCTTGAAAATCGGGTCGTACGATTTACCGCGTGCATTGTAATAATTAACATTTGCTACGATAAACGAATTAGCACTTAATAAATATGTACTCTTTAAATTCAACAGCAAGTTTGTGTTATCTACAAGAGGTATTCTTGCTTGATCAAACATATTAATTATTGTAGGACCATTTGCACGTCTCTGTTGAAAAGTGTAAGCACCGCTCAATCTAATCATAAGAGGCTTGCTGTCCCACAATGCAGTTCCGTTTACAGTATATCTGTTGCGCATTCTACCCGGGATATTACCGCCGTCCCATTTAAGAATTTGGTAGTCGTTCTTATTACCACCGTAAAAGCCTGTGTCATAAACTTTGGTAGTATCGAACAAAGCTCCGTCGGAATAAGCCGTCGGATTACCATAGAAGAAATGGGGGTTAGGATCTCTGGCAAAATTATTCTCGCCCGAGAGGAATACTTTTAGGTGCTTGCTCAATACGGGTCCGCTGAAAGTAAATACATTATCGGCATAACCGTAAGAATAAGTACCTAAGAATTTTTTGCCCGGATAGTTTCCAAAATTATCCGTCTCAAAACGATATGAAAAGTGATACTGATTAGTACCGGTCTTAAAGTCCTGGGAAATAATACCGGCGTTTGCATTACCATATTCTGCCGTGTAACCTCCGGCTTGCAGCTGAACTTCGTTCAACGCATCTTGGATAACGCTAATAATAGAACCGCCGTTTCTGCTAAGTATGTTTTTAACATCCGCGCCTTCCAGCAGGTATCCGGTTTCGTCACCTCTACTACCTCTAATGTAAGTAACCCCGCGTAATCTTACAACACCGGGTTGGAGTGCAATTACGTCGCCAACGGTTCTAACCGGCAGTACGTTAATGTCTTCCGAGTTAATTAACCTGATGGCGTTTGTAGCACTCTTTTGAATAAGAGGTCTTTTCGAGGTAATAACAACTTCTTGTGTAGAAATTTGCTTCGAAGGAAGCGCAAAGTTCAAACTTACGGTCAAACCAGCACTTACTCGAATGTTCTTGTAAAGAACATCCTGATAACCAATATAGGATGCCCTTACACTGTACTTTCCGGGAGGTATTAAGTGAATGATAAATTCACCGTTTGCATCCGTTGCGGCACCAAGTGTAGTACCCATTACAATTATGTTAGCGCCAACCAATGGCTCTCCGGTTTGTTTATCAACCACTTTTCCTGATATTCTTCCCGTCTGTGCAAAGTTAAGTGATACGGAAATCACCAATAAAAGCAATGTAGTGTAAAATGTTTTTAACATTGTTTTATCTCCATTTTGTTAAGTATTAATCATCTTTGAATAACTTAAATTTAACATTTGTAGTGCTACCATACAAAATGGCAGTATATCTACCTTGTGAAGCAACACTGACGTTCTGTGTCGTTGATAATGTTGTATTTCCGGAGAATATGGAAACAGTGTATTTCCCAGCCGGGATTTTCTCATAGAATGCATAATCCCCAACATTCAGGGCGCTCTTAAATGTAATAGTAGTATCTTTAGTAGTATCTACGCTGCTTTTAAACTCCCAACTATCAGCAGATAGTGCCAAGCCACTAACAAGAGCTACAAATGAAGAATCCTTCGGATAGAACTGTGCATTCTTTGCATTGTTCGTTTGCCATAGCATTCTTTCACCAAATTTAACTACTTTATAACCTGCAGTACTATCATAGACCACAAATAATCTCATTTTAATATCTGTGTCTGTAACTAATTGGAAAGTCTTGGAACTTGAGTTTGAAAATGTCACAACGACTTTTTTCGAACCTGCAGGTATTTCTTTGAATGCATTGGCAGGACTTTCCGCTCCAAAGCCAATGGCTCCGAAAGAAACTGTTTGATTATCACGATAGTTCATGACTACATTCTTCAGCCCGCCAGCATCTGCAAGATTGACAATATTCACTTGACTCTTGTAATCAATTTGCTGGGGTAAGGGCTGAACGCTGGTATCAACACACCCAACGAGAAAAAACATTAAACTTATACCTAAGGCAATAAGTTTTTTGGTTGTTTCTTTTTGCATACAACCTCCTCAAAGATTAATGAACAATTTGTAATTTACGTTAAAAGGAAAAAATTCCTTCTTTTGTTGCCCGGTATTAAATTCAAATACCGGATTAAAAAAAGTTTTTTTCTTCATTAGTCCTCCTAAATAAGTTAATAAATAAAATAATTTTATTCTTTCAACTTTTCTTATTTCCATTTTTTTAAAAAGAACGAACTTAACAATAAAAATTTATTGCAAATTACAAATTATTCTTGGATGAAATTTTCTCGGACGAAATAGATTTCAAGTGGTTTCGACAAAGCGATAATAAGACAAAAGTACCAATGCTCATAGGACCCCACTCCAAATTTTGAAATAAAACACTTTTAAAATATTTATAAATTCCAATAATGTCAATATTATTTTACCGTTTATTCGGCGTTCCCCTTACGCCTATGTACCCCAAACAAATAAAACAAACAAATGAATTCGTATTTTCTAAAAACGTATTTACTGTAAAATAATTTTCTAAGAAACTTAGATAATATAATATCTTTTTAATGAATATCATAAAAAAATAGTAACGGAAAATAACAAATAAATAATAACTGCAAAAGCATTTTTTTTATAAAAACAAATAAATATTATTGCTCCTTTTAATTCGTTACTCATTTCATATTCAAATGTTCAAATTGCTTTGCTTCAAAACTTCCTGTCCAACTTTTTACTTCCAAGATTTGATGTCACAATTGAACATATATAATCGTACATAAAAAACATTCTTTAAAATTTTAAAATTAAATATTCTCAATTTGTTCCGTATTCTAAGACTGCAAAAGTTTTTCCACTCTGTCCTTAAAGACTTTGCGCGGTACGGCACCTATTACCACATCTTTCAATTCTCCGTCTTTAAAAAACAAAACCGTAGGAATGCTTCTTACACCGTATTTGATTGCCGTCTGTTGGTTAACGTCCACATCAAGTTTGCTGACCTTCAACCTTCCGTTGTATTCCTCGTCAAGTTCTTCCATAATGGGTGCAATCAAACGGCAGGGTCCGCACCATATAGCCCATAAATCTATTACCACCGGTAAATTTGATTTTATTACTTCGTCTTCAAAATTTGCATCTGTTATTTCCACTAATGCCATTTACATCACTCCTTATTAATATACTCCGCGTTTTTTAATAATGTGTCTCGCAATAATTCCTTTTTGAATTTCGTTTGTGCCTTCAAAGATTCTGTTGATTCTTGCATCTCGGTAAAATCTCTCTATTGGAAGTTCTTTCGAAAAGCCCATTCCGCCGTGAATTTGCATCGCCATATCTGCAATTTTACCTAAAGACTCCGAGCAGTAATATTTAACTATTGCCGCCTCGCGCGTAACGTCTTTCCCTTGTTCATACATTGTCGCTGTACGGTAAACAATAGATTCCATATTGTAAATCAACGTAGTCATTTCGGCTAACATAAATTGAACCGCTTGGAATTTGCTGATTGTTTGACCGAACTGTTTCCTTTCTCTCGCAAATTCGGTTGAAATTTGAAGCAGTTCTTTGGAAGCTCCGAGGCACGCGGCTCCAAGTCCCAAACGCCCTGCGTCCAATGTACGCATTGCAATTAAAAATCCGCGCCCGTCCCTGCCAAGCAAATTCTCTTTGGGAACTCGAACATCTTCCAAAGTTATTTGGTTGGTCATGCTGCCTTTAATTCCCATTTTCTTTTCAGGGGGGCCGGGCATAAATCCCGGTTGATCTGTTTCAACAACAAAAGCAGATATGCCTTTGGGTGTACGAGCAAATAGTGAAACGATGTCCGCAATTGCACCGTTAGTAATCCAAAGTTTTTCACCGTTAATCACCCATTCGTCTCCGTCAAGTTCCGCCTTCGTTTTAATGTGGAAAGCATCCGAACCGGCGCTCGCTTCGGTTAATGCAAACGCAGCAATCTTTTCCCCTGCTGCCAAAGGCGGTATGAACTTTTGCTTTTGCTCTTCCGAACCGCCGATAAAAATAGCATTTGTGCCGATTGATTGATGTGCGCCGATGAACGTTGCGGTTGAAAGGCATGCCCGGGAAATTTCTTCCTGAACAATACAGTAGCCTAATTCACCGAAACCCCCGCCACCGTATTCTTCCGGGAAAGCAACACCGAGAAGCCCAAGCTCGGCAATTTTTTTACGTAATTCATCGGGAATTTTTTCTTCCTCGTCAATCTTGTCGGCAATGGGTTTTATTTCATTGTTAACAAAATCCCTCACCATATCGCGCAGCATACGCTGCTCATCGTTAAAAGTTAATTCGAACATTTTAAACCTGCTATTTTTTGACCAATAAATTAATTTCTTCCTCGCCGGTGTAATTTGAAATGTACTCGCCTCCGTCAACTCCGATTACGTTACCTGAAATCCAATCTGCTTCGGGACGCGAGAGCAGGGAGATTGCATTTGCAACATCTTCAGGTGTGGTTAATCTTCCACCCGGATTTTTGCTTCTTGCAAATTTCAGCATTAAATCGTTGCCGGGAATTCTACGCAAAGCGGGAGTGTCAGTAACGCCCGCCATTATTGCATTTGCCGTAATCCCCATTTTACCTAACTCAAAAGCAAGTTGGCGGATGTGTGATTCAAGCGCCGCTTTGGCAGCGGAAATTGCTCCGTAAGTAGGGAACGTAGCATGCGAACCGGCACTGGTTAAGGCAAAAATGCGTCCTTGCTTCGCAAATAAATTCCGTTCGATTAATCCCTGCGTCCAATAGACAAGGCTGTGAGCCATTACATCCAACGTCATTTGCATTTGAGCACGAGTAACTCTTTTACTCGGATTTTCAGCGATGTACGGTTTTAACGTTCCAAACGCCAATGAATGTACAAGTATATAAACATAAGGATGTTCCTTTGTGGCAAACCTTTCTTTTATTTCATCAAGAATGTCATCCCTCTTAATAGGGTCGGCAGCATTTGCATTGAAAAACACCGCTCTGTTACCTGTTCCCTCTATTTTCTTTTTAATTTTTTCAACGTTAGGCATATTTATTTGGCGGTCCAAATGAACGCCCAGAATACAATAGCCGTCTTGCGCAAGCCTTACTGCTGTTGCGCCTCCGAACCCCGAAGAAGCTCCCAAAATCAAAGCCCATTTCTTTTGCATTTGATATTTCCCCATTCATTTAAAAATTAGTGCGTCAAAATTATTAAATAATACTAAAGAATTCAACTGTAGAGGTAATCATAGAACACGAATGACACGGATTGTTGCGGGATTTTCACGGAAGGAATTGGACGCAGATTTTCATGACGAATTATGATTTTCGCGGATTGGACAATTAAAAATTAGAAAGTCAAAATTAAAAAGTAAAAATTTGCTGTTATCCGATATCCACCCATCCAATCATCCACTCATCCAATCATCCCTTTGTCCCATTGAATTTCTAAACTTCTAAACCGCCGAAGGCAAACTAAACTTCTAAACGAAAATCCAACAAATGATGATTGACGAGTACTCGAATGATGTAAAACTCCTTACGTCTTGCTTCTCGCGTCTGGCGATTGACGTGTGATAGAAAGCAGATTCAATGGAACACGGA
>WFQV01000111.1 GCA_015486905.1 Melioribacteraceae bacterium
ACCCAAAGAAATATTACAAAAGCAAATTTTTTCATATTGCTTTTCCCAAATTGTATTTTAATCCAAATTTGTCAAACAGTAATGTAAGATAAAAAGAAATGTGCTTCGCATTTTATTTATTAAAGTTCACATTCTCCAAAACGGAATCCGGAACCGAATAATCGGAAGGTAAAGTATCCGCCAATCTTTCGAAAGCCCAATATCCAAAAGTTTCTATTCGAAACTTGTCGAAAAAGCGCCCTTGATTGTCGATACTAATTTTGGAACCGTGTAGTAAAATAAGCGAAGTGGGATTTTCGGGTGAGCCGAACTTCCCGACAAATTCTGCGTAATGTTTATCCTCCAATTTCCTAATGTAAGTAACTTTCAGAAAGTCATTAAAGGAAATTATTTTTTCGTAATTTACGTCGCCGTTGTAAATATATTCCAACGTGTTTATCGGAACGTCGTATTTCCAAATTCTTTGACCGATTTTTTGAATTACTCTGTGGCGGACTTTAAAACCTTCTCTTTTTAACGGTGAATTCAAAGTGTCGAATTCGGAAGAATCTGCCGGAGGATTTGTTAATATGAACTTAAAATCTTTCACCGCAGTTGTTAGAAAATGCCTTAACGAGCCGCAATAAGTTTCAAGTCTTCTTTCTTGCCAAATATTTTTTTGATTTGAATTTCTCGGTTTTAATTCCTTAAATACCGGCAGACCGCTGTACTTTACCGAAGGCTCGAAATACTTGAAAGACTCAAGAAAATATTTTATTTCGTACCCGAGAGATTTGTTTTTAATAATCAATGGTTGAGCGGCGTAAGCAAAGAGCGTATCGTTGTTTTCGTCGAAGCTAAGAGTAGTTGGATTTTCAATGGTACAACTATCGGCATTAGAGCTTGTACCGATTAACTCACGTTTGAAGATATTTAATCTCTTTTTCCAAAGCTCGGCGTCGGCTTGAGAGACAATCACAGTTGGAAGCCGGTAAACTTTTTGTTCAAGCGCAAACGAGTAACGGTAATTCCCTCCTTCCGCAATTGTTATTTTCTTCGTCAGGGTCTTGTAACCAATACAGGAAACAACTAAGCGATAATTGCCGGCAGATAATTGCTTTATTTCGTAGTAACCCTTTTTATCGGTTGAACACCCAAGCGTAGAGCCTGCAATGTAAACATTAACATCGGGAATCGGTTTCAGCGCTATTGCATCCTTAATTACCCCTGAAATTACGGGCGTTACAGGTTGTGCCTTAAGTCCAAAAGCAAACAGAAAGTTAAAGGCCAAGGAAATTTTGAATAGAAATAAAATTTTTCTAATCATTTTTCTTTATTCGCGTTGGTAAAAATCTCACTCTGATTTTTGAATCCTGGCGGAGGTTAATCATTTCGTTCTTTGCCTGGGAAATCACCACTTCGGAATTTGCGTTCCATTGTTTTAATTCTGTCGAATCTTTCGGGTTGACCGCCCACTCGGAATTGTCTAAGAGTTTAACAATTCCGTGAACCGTGTCGATGCTTCCTATTAATTCGTAATAGCCAGTGTGGTAGAACGAAGGCATAATAAAATCGGGAGAATCCGCACCCAGTATTCTGTAGCTCATACCGTTGATAAATAGGTATCCCGGCTCCAGAGTTCTCGGTAAAACCACGTAAACGGGAGTTAAGTTGACCGTTATTAAAAATCTGTTTAATCTCCAAACGGAACCGTCGGAAAGAGTAACAACGTTTTTGTCCACATTGTGAACCAAACCTCTGAAATAGTAAACTTCCTTAATCCCATTGTTAAAATTCGAGCTTCCCGCACATGCATTAAACAATAGGGAAGAAAGTGCAATAATGGTAACCGTCAAAAAAAATTTAATCTTTTTTAATTCCATTGATTCCCCCGCACATAATTTTTTTAATAATAATATTAATCTTTTATTAAACTAAATGAAAAGCGGATAAGAATCAAGGAAAGAGGACAACTTTCAATGCTGAAATAATAGTGGTACAAGTTTAAATTTGGTGGCAATATTTTTCCCCCTTAGAATGGTATTGACACACGCATAATTGAACTGCTTTCGCAGTTCTTCTTTTAAGCGTTGTTCTTTTCTGCGGGTTTCGCCCGCAGTTATTGAAATTGAAGCGCTTCGCGCTTCTTTGTACTATATATC